>NZ_JCBANA010000032.1:0-71818 GCF_059760725.1 Achromobacter sp. 1014246743 | reverse complement strand
GGGCCGCATGGCCCTGCCCCGACGCCGCGCGGCGGCGCGCGCGGGATGTTGCGGACCGGCGGGGTCCGCGGCCTGCGGTCTGTGGACTACTTCAGCAGACCCACTTCCTTGTAGAACTTCTCGGCGCCCGGATGGAACGGAATGCCCGCGCCCTTGATCGCGTTGTCACGCGTGATGAGCTTGCCCTTGGCGTGGCCCGAATCCAGCGTCTTGCGCGTGGCGTCGCTGTACAGGGCCTTGGTGACCTCGTACACGGTCTGCTCGGGGATCTTGGCCGACGTGACCATCTGCGCGTTGACCGAAATGGTCTTCACCTCGGGCACGTTCTGGTACGTGTTGGCGGCAATCACGTCGGGCGTGAAGAATTCCTGCTTGGCGCGCAACGCGTCGATTTCCGGCCCCACCAGCGGCACCAGTTCGATGCCGCCCGTGGACGCCAGTTCGGCGATGGCGCCGGCGGGGGCGCCGCCCACGAAGAAGAACGCGTCCAGCCCGCCGTCCTTGAGCTTGTCGCCCGCCTGGTTGGGCTTGAGGTATTCGGCCTTGATGTCCTTGTCGGTCAGGCCGTAGGCGCCCAGGATCAGGCGCACGTCCACCAGCGTGCCCGAACCGGGCTCGTCCATCGACACGCGCTTGCCCTTCAGGTCGGCCACGCCCTTGATGCCCGCGCCCTTGCGCGTCACCAGGTGAATGCTTTCCGGATACAGCGTGGCGATCAGGCGCAGGTCTTGCGCCTTGGGCTTGCCTTCGAACGTGCCGGTGCCGCTATAGGCCCAGTAGGCCACGTCGGATTGCGTGAAGCCGGCTTCGAACGAGCCGCCCATGATGCCGTTGATGTTCGCGACCGAGCCATTGGAGGCCACCGCGGTGGCGATCAGCTTGCCCGGCTGCGATACCGCGTTGCCGATGATGCCGCCGATGGGGTAGTACGTGCCGGCGGTGCCGCCGGTGCCGATGCGGAAGAACTGTTGCGCCTGCGCCGCGCCGGCCGCAGCCGTCAGGGACACAGCCAGGGCCAGGGTGGTGATCCATCTTCTTGATTTCATGCGAGCTTCTCCAGGGTTCTAAGGGGCATGCTGGGTGCTGCGAGGCCCTTTCGGGGCCTGGGCCCCTGCCCGGCAAAAAGCCCGCCATGGCGGGCCCGCCGTGGGGGGCTCTATTTGTGGTGAAATTCTGGCATGGCGGCACCCCCCAGCCAATGCTTGCAGGGCTATCGTTTACCTGGGGGTGGCGACTTCTCTCGCACAGCAGAAATCGGAGTGTCCAGATGTCCCAGGAAGTCATACGCGGCATCGCGCTGCCCCCGCCCGCCCAGATGGGAGATCCCTTGGCCAGCGTCGATACGCCCAGCCTGGTGCTGGACCTGGCCGCGTTCGAGGCCAACCTGCGCGCCATGCAGGCCTGGGCCGACCGCCACGAGGTCGCGCTGCGGCCGCACGCCAAGGCCCACAAATGCCCCGAAATCGCCCTGCGGCAACTGGCGCTGGGCGCACGCGGCATCTGCTGCCAGAAGGTCAGCGAGGCCCTGCCCTTCGTGGCCGCCGGCATTCGCGACATCCACATCAGCAACGAAGTCGTCGGCCCCGCCAAGCTCAAGCTGTTGGCCCAGTTGGCGCGCGTGGCCAAGATCAGCGTCTGTGTCGACAATACCGCCAACCTCGCGCAGATCTCGCAAGCCATGGCCGCGGCCGGCGCCCAGGTCGACGTGCTGGTGGAAGTGGACGTCGGCCAGGGCCGCTGTGGTGTCGCGGACGACGCCACGGTGCTGGCGCTGGCGCAACAGGCGCGGGCGCTGCCGGGCGTGGCATTCGCCGGCCTGCAGGCCTATCACGGGTCGGTGCAGCATTTCCGCACCCGCCAGGAACGCGCCGAGGTCTGCCGCCAGGCCGCGCGCATCGCCGCGTCGTACCAGCTGCTGCTGCGCGAAAGCGGCATCGCCTGCGACACCATCACGGGCGGCGGCACTGGCAGCGCCGAATTCGACGCCGCCAGCGGCGTCTTCACCGAATTGCAGGCCGGCTCGTATGCCTTCATGGACGGCGACTACGGCGCCAACGAATGGGACGGCCCGCTCACCTTCCAGAACAGCCTCTTCGTGCTGTCCACCGTGATGAGCACGCCCGCGCCAGACCGCGTCATCCTGGACGCCGGCTTGAAATCCACCACCGCCGAATGCGGCCCGCCTGCCATCCACGGCGCGCCGGGCCTGACGTACGCCGCCATCAACGACGAGCATGGCGTGGTGCGCGTCGCAGAAGGCACGCAGCCCCCCGCGCTGGGCGACACACTGCTGCTGGTGCCCTCGCACGTCGACCCCACCTTCAACCTGCACGACGGCCTGGTGGTGGTTCGCGACGGTATCGTGCAAGACATCTGGGAAATCTCGGCGCGCGGCTTCTCGCGCTGAAGCGGCGGCGTCGGTCCGGCGCCGCGATGCGTCGGCGCCGGGCGCCTGGCTAGTGCGCCAGGTCCGTCATCCCCAGGAACTGCCGCAGTTCCGGCGTGGCCGGCGACGTGAACAGTTCTTCGGGCGGGCCGATCTCGTGCACCTTGCCCTGGTGCATGAACACCACGCGGTCGCAGACCTCGCGCGCAAAGCGCATTTCGTGCGTCACCATCAGCAGCGTCATGCCGTCGGCGGCCAGCTCGCGCACCACCGCCAGTACCTCGTTGACCAGCTCCGGGTCCAGCGCCGACGTGATTTCATCGCACAGCAGCGCCAGCGGCTGCATCGCCAGCGCGCGGGCAATCGCCACGCGCTGCTGCTGCCCGCCCGACAATTCCTCGGGCCAGGCATCGAACTTGTGGCCCAGCCCCACGCGCGTCAGCATGGCGCGCGCCAGGTCGGCCGCCTGCGCTTCCGGCAGCCGCTTGGCCACCATCGGCGACAGCATCACGTTGCGTCCCACCGTCAGGTGCGGAAACAGGTTGAACTGCTGAAAGATCATGCCCACCTTGAGCCGCAAGGCGCGCAACCGCAATTCGTCATCGCCCAGCTGCGCGTCGGCCACCATGATGGCGCCGCTGTCGATCTGTTCCAGCCCGTTCACGCAGCGCAGCAGCGTGCTCTTGCCCGAGCCGCTCTTGCCGATGATGGCGATCACCTCGCCGGGCTCCACGCGCAACGTCACCCCTTTCAGGACTTCGTTGTCGCCGAACTTCTTGCGGACGTCTTCAAGGGCGATGAGGGGCATGCAACTTCCTTTCCAGCAAAAGGCTGAGGCGCGACAGGGGCCAGCACAGCGCAAAGTAAATGAGCGCGGCGCAGGCATAGACAGTGAATGGGCTGAAGGTGGCGTTGGTGATCACCGTGCTGGCCTTGGACAGCTCGGTAAAACCGATGATCGAGGTCAGTGCCGTGCTCTTGACGATCTGCACCGCAAAGCCGACGGTGGGCGCAACACCGATGCGCAGCGCCTGCGGCAGCACCACGTAGCGCATCTGCTGCACGTAACCCAGCGCCAGGCTGGCCGAGGCTTCCCACTGTCCTTTCGGAATCGCCTCGACGCAGCCGCGCCAGATCTCGGCCAGAAAGGCCCCCGACCACAGCGTCAGCGCCGCGCCCGCGGCCAGCCACGGCGGCACCTCGATGCCCGCCAGCGACAGCCCGAAGAACGCCAGGAACAGCTGCATCAACAGCGGCGTGCCCTGAAAAAGCTCGATGTAGGCCCAGCTGACGCGGCGCATCAGCGCCACGCGCGACGTGCGCATCATCAGCGCCAGCGACCCCATCAGCGCGCCGCCCACGAACGCCACCAGCGACAGCACGACGGTCCAGCGCGCGGCCAGCAACAGATTGCGGACAATGTCCCAGGTTGAAAACTCGATCATCGCGCCGCCTTGCGAAACAGCCGCCTGCCGGTCATGCGCAGCAGTTGGCGCAGCAGCACCGACAACGCCAGGTAAATGCCGGTGGTGACGAAATAGACTTCGAACGCGCGAAAATTGCGCGACTGAATGAAGTTCGCCGCAAACGTCAGGTCTTCGGCCGCGATCTGCGAACACACCGCCGACCCCAGCATCACGATCACGATCTGCGACGACAGCGCCGGCCAGATGCGCGCCAGCGCGGGTTTGAGCACGATGTGCCGGAACACCTGCCAGCGCGTCATCGCCAGGCTCGCGCCGGCCTCGTACTGGCCCTTGGGCGTGGCATCGATGCCCGCGCGGATGATCTCGGCGCTGTACGCGCCCAGGTTCAGCGCCATCGCCAGGCAGGCCGCCTGCATCTCGCCCAGCTGGATGCCCAGCGACGGCAGGCCAAAGAACACGAAGAACAGCTGGATCAGGAAAGGCGTGTTGCGCACCGCCTCTACATACGCCGTCACCGGCGCGCGCAGCCAGCGCGGGCCCTGCGTGCGCGCCCAGGCGCAGCCGATGCCCAGCGCCACGCCGGCCACGGCGCCAAAGGCAATCAGCTCGACCGTCACGCCGATGCCCTTGATGAGCACCGGCGTGTAGTCCAGCATGGAAGCGAAGTCGAATTGATAAGCCATCAGGGCGCCCCGGCGCTCGCGCCTGCCTTACAGATCCTTGGGCAGATCAGCGCCCAGCCACTTCTTCGAAATCGCCGCCAGTGACCCGTCGCGCTTGGCGCCCGCCAGAATCTCGTTGACCTTGGCGCGCAGCTTCGGCTCGTCCTTGTTCAGGCCGATGTAGCAGGGCGAGTCCTTGATCAGGAACTTGGTCTCGGGCTTCTTGGGCGGGTTGCGCGCCAGGATGGCGGCGGCCACCACGTTGCCCGTCGCAATCAGCGGCACCTGGCCCGACAGAAAGGCCGTGATGGTGCCGTTGTTGTCTTCATAGCGCTTGAGCGTCGCCGTGGGCGGCGCAATCTTGGTCAGTTCGATGTCTTCCACCGCGCCGCGCGTCACGCCAATCGTCTTGCCCGCCAGGTCCGCGGCCGACGCCACCTTCAGGTCCGCCGGGCCGAACACGCCATTGAAGAACGGCGCATACGCGTCCGAGAAGTCGATCGCCTTCTCGCGTTCCGGATTCTTGCCCAGGCTGGAAATCACCAGGTCCACCTTGCGCGTCTGCAAGTACGGCACCCGGTTGGCGCTGGTCACCGGCACCAGTTCCAGCTTCACGCCCAGCTGCTTGGCGATCAGCGCGGCGGTATCGATGTCGTAGCCCAGCGGCTTCATGTCCGCGCCCACCGACCCGAATGGCGGAAAGTCCTGCGGCACGGCGATCTTGATGGTGCCGCTCTTGACGATATCGTCCAGCGTGTCGGCATGCGAAAGCGGCGCGGCCAACAGGCTGGCGGCGGCGCAAAGGGACAGCAACAGGGTTCTACGCTTCATGAGGAACTCTCCAGGGCGCGCCGTCCCCGGACGGGGTTCGGCGTTGCACACCAATTCGGTATACAAAACTGGAAAAGCAAGTTCCGTGCCATTTCGGCGCTGCCGTAGGCGGGGGGAAGCAGGCCCCTGATCGTGCACCCGATTGGTGCGCGACGCGTCGTCTCGGGGCGTTGCACGCACCGGTTTGGAACGCGGCCCGGGATAGCTGGCGGGCCGGTCGCCGCGCCCCTGACAAGCGCCAGCGACCGGCCCTTTTTCTCGCGCTGTCAGTCCACCTGCGCGCCGGACTGCTTCACCGCCTTGCCCCACTTGTCGACCTCGCCAGCAATGAACTTGCCGGTGGCCTCGGGCGTCAGCGGCATCGGTTCTGCGCCGCGGTCGCGGAAGAACTTCTGCATTTCCGGCGTGCTCAGCACGTGGCCGATCTGTTGGCTCAGGTAGTTCGTCACCGCCGGCGGCGTGCCGCGCGGGGCCAGCACCGACGCCCAGCCGATCGCCTCAAAACCCGGGTAACCGCTTTCCGCCACCGTTGGCACGTCCGGCAGTTGCGGCAGGCGCTTGGCCGTCGTCACCGCCAGCGCCACCGCCTTCTTGCTTTGCACGTGCGGCAGCCCCGCCGTCACCGAGTCCACCATCAGCGGCACCTGGTGCCCCAGGAAATCCGCCTGCGCCGGGCCGCTGCCCTTGTACGGAATGTGGCGGATATCGATATTGGCCGCCGCCTTGAACATCTCGGCCGACAGATGCTGCGTGCCGCCGATCCCGGCGCTGGCGTAGGCCAACTCACCCGGATTGGCGCGCGCCTGCGTCACCAGTTGCTTGAGCGACGTAATGCCCGAGGCCGGCGTCGCCAGGAACATCAGCGGCACCGAAAACACCCCTGACACCGGCGCGAAATCGTTCGTCAGGCTGTAGTTGATGGTCTTGTACAGCGTCTGGTTCACCGCCGCGGCAGAGCCCGCGATCACCAGCGTGTAGCCGTCCGGCGTCGCGCGCGCGGCCTGTTCCATGCCGATATTGCTGCCGGCACCCGCGCGGTTTTCCACCACGATGGGTTGCTTCAGCGCCGTACCCAGCTTTTCGGCCAGGGCGCGGGCAAAAATGTCGGTGGCCTGCCCCGGCGGGAAAGGCACGATCAGGCGAATGGCGCGGTCGGGATAATCGGCGTGCGCCGCCGTGGCGGCCGCGGCCAGCACCAGGCCGGCAGCGAGACTGGAAAGAATTCTTGTCATGATCGGTCAGTAAAAAGCGACAGAAGGCGCCGCGCAGGGCCGCGCCTGTTGCATAAAATAGAGAGCCCCGCGCTGGCGGCCCTTTTGGGGCGGCCCTGGGGCGGATCGGCTGGGGGTGCGTCACGATAGCATTCCCCCGCCGGTGCTAAATTCACCTTTTCGCGTTTCCCACCCTTTTTCAACCCCTGTTCTCTCATTCCGCAGGAACCGCCATGGAATTCAGCCAGTTCAACGTCAACGCCCTCATGGAGATCACCTCCCGCCCGGACCTCGTGTTCGTGCGAGGCCAGGGATCCTGGCTGGAGGATCACGCGGGCAAGCGATACCTGGACTTCGTCCAGGGCTGGGCCGTCAACACCCTGGGCCACTGCGCCCCGGAAATGCAGAAAGCCCTGCTCGAGCAGTCCAAGCTGCTGATGAACCCGTCCCCGGCGTTCTACAACCTGCCGTCCATCGAGCTGGCCCAGCGCCTGACCGGCGCATCGGTGTTTGACCGCGTCTTCTTCGCCAACAGCGGCGGCGAAGCCAACGAAGGCGCCATCAAGCTCGCCCGCAAGTGGGGCCAGGTCAACAAGAAAGGCGCCTACAAGATCATCACCATGAACCACGGCTTCCACGGCCGTACGCTGGCGACTATGTCCGCGTCGGGCAAGCCGGGCTGGGACAAGATGTTCGCGCCGCAGGTCGAAGGTTTCCCCAAGGCCGAGATCAATGATCTGGAATCGGTGCGCGCGTTGATCGACGACCAGACCGTCGCGATCATGCTTGAACCCGTCCAGGGCGAAGCCGGCGTTATTCCGGCGACCAAGGAATTCATGCAGGGCCTGCGCAAGCTGGCTGATGAGCACAAGCTGCTGTTCATTGTGGATGAAGTGCAGACCGGGATGGGCCGTACGGGCACGATGTTCGCTTACCAGCAGTCGGACGTGGTGCCGGACATCATGACGCTGGCCAAGGGCATTGGTGGCGGCGTGCCGCTGGCAGCGTTGTTGGCGCGTCAGGAAGTCTGCGTGTTCTCGCACGGGGACCAAGGCGGCACGTATAACGGGAATCCGTTGATGGCCGCGGTGGGTGTGGCGGTGTTTGATGCGCTGGCTGCGCCTGGCTTCATGGAGTCGGTCAATGCGCGTGCCAAGCAGCTGTCGGAAGGGTTGCTGGCCTTGTCGGCCAAGTACGGCATGAAGGGCGAGCGTGGGATGGGGTTGCTGCGTGCGCTGGTGATGGATCGCGATGATGGTCCGGCGATTGTTGAAGCTGCGCGGAATCTGGCTCCGGCTGGGCTGCTGCTGAATGCGCCGCGGCCGAATCTGCTGCGCTTTATGCCGGCGTTGAATGTGACGGCTGACGAAATCGACACGATGCTCAAGCAGTTGGACGGGTTGATTGCGGCGGTGCGTAAGGCATAAATCTGTGTTGCTTTGATCTGCATTGCAAGGGCCGCTTTAGCGGCCCTTGCTGTTTTCTGCACCTGCGGAATCCGCCAGTCTTGTACTGACTTCCCATCGGCATGGGCCGAGGATTGTCGCAACCGCGCTACGCCAATTGGCCGTCGGTGTTGATCGAGGTAAGGATCGGGACGCTACAAACGCCCACAGTGATAAAAATAATCAGATCGGTATGTCGCGAGTTTGGGCTCACTTTTTTTACCATTCGGCCGTCAAATGAACCTGCAATGAAACAATCCGGTATTCGTTTCGAATATGGCATTACAGGGCATCTCGAAGCTCTTTGCCTTCCGTGCGCTGAGACCACGCGTGACAAAGACGATCGATGTCGCCGTGCTTGCATCTTACCCCGGTGCCGCCTGTAGTCATCTCAGGCGATGCGCTCCATTCGAAGATTCGTATCAACTGCAACTTCGAACACGAAACGCTGTGGGCTGACTACGTCAATTCTTGAGTGCTGTCGGTCTGACGTGTGCGTGACGGCATAGTGAATTCGCGCTTTGAAATCTTTATAGTGAACTGGTTGATGTCTGGTCTTTGGCAACTGTTGAGGTAACATATTAATACGGCGAGTGTCGCCTCCGATGATTGCTAGCCTATAACGGAAGAATGGCGCATGGTTTATTTCCCGCTATTACAGCATCTCAACGTTCGGGACTACGGGCTTTATCCCGGCCCAGCCCGCAATGGACATTTTGATATCGAGTTCAAAGCTGGGCTGACTCTTATATTGGGTGCTAACGGCCTGGGTAAGACTACATTGATGACGCTAATTTTCCGTCTAATTGCTGGAACCCATGATCTGAGTCTACCCGATAAGATCGGCAACGTTAATCTCGAGGCGCATGAGATTGGTCGGGATGCGAGGCGACAGTTTGCCGATCGCGTTAATGACGGAGCAAAAATGGCCCGGGCTTCGCTAAGTTTCTCGGTCGGCCATGTTGATTTTGTCGTCGAACGGGAGCTTGCAGAACTTACGTTGGTGGGGCTCAAAGTCGCCAACGAGCCCCTCCCCGCTGATGAGAAGGCATACCATGCTGCAATCCTCAAGGCTTCGGGCCTCGGCTCGTACGCAGATTGGTTATTGGTTCTCCGCACGCTTGTCTTTTTCTTTGAAGACCGCCGTGCTCTGGTTTGGGACCCGGGAGCACAACGTCAGTTGTTGCGATGCCTGTTTCTACCTCCAGATCTGGCAGCCGAATGGACACGGCAAGAGCGATCCATTCTTGAGCTAGATTCCCGTATGCGCAACTTGCAGGCGGCAGTGCGCCGTGAGCAGCAGGAACGTAAGAAAACAGTAGAGAAGATTCGAGGTGCATCGAACATTCGATCCACTTTGACAGCTGCCGAACGCAGTTTGGAGAAATTGAATAAGCGACATGAAGACCTCGTGGCGCGCGTTGAGGTGAGCGAGACGGAGCGGCAAAAGGCACGACTTAATGCAATGCGTGCACAGAGTGATTACGATCATGCTTTGCGTGAACTGGAGCGAGCACGGCTGTTTGCGATTGAGGCCTATTTGCCGAAATCGGAAGAATCCATGGCGTTCCTATATGCGCGCTTAATGTCGGATAAAACATGCTTAGCATGTGGCACGCAGGGTCTGAGTGCCAAGAGCGAGGAACTAGCAAAAGCCTTGTCGGAGCGTCATTGCTTGATCTGCGATTCGGAACTCCATGTTATGAATGATGACGTTGTTGATATCGGTGATCATCGGATCCGAGAGTTGCAGCAACGCATGGATTCCACCTATGTGCGGGCGACGGAACAAGCTCAATTACGGGATGATGCTAATGCGCGGTATCAGGCGGAAAACGAGTCTCTTAGCGAATGTACGATTGAGCGCAATGACGTACAAGATAATATTCGCTCATTGATCAATCAATTACCGCCCGACGAGCGTAAAGTCAGCGAACAGCAAAAGAAGCTACATGCCGTTGAAGATGTAGTGGCCGAGCTTCGAGCGGGGCTGCAGGTTGAACGTGCGCAGTTTGTTACTTCACTGGATTTGTATCGCGCTGAGATTCAATCTAAAGCCTCGGCTGTCCAAGTGCATTTCGAAGAAATCGCCAAAGGATTCTTGTTTGAAGAAAGTGGCTTAAGTTGGGCGCCTGAGCGGCGCACTGTTGGTCAGGCCGGCGGTATGGATCCGGTCGAGTATCCCGCATTTGCCGTGGAACTATCTGGAAGCGATTTTGTGGGCTTGCAGCGCCGCGCTTCTCCGCATCAAGTATCCGAGAGTCAACGAGAGTTTTTAGACCTCGCATTTCGGATGGCACTTATCGAGGTGGCATCACCGGATCATGCGTCAACGTTGGCCGTTGATGCACCCGAATCGTCTTTGGATGCTGTATTTGTGGATAAGGCAGCTCAGGTGCTTAGTAAGTACGCCAACTCCGGCAACGGTAGTCGGTTGGTCATTACCTCCAATTTGGGGGCTGGAGAGCTGGTGCCTCAGCTTTTGTGCGCGGCGGCAGAACATCGCAATCCGATGGCGCCGTTAGTCGATTTGTTTGCCGCCGGCGTACCTACACGTGCGATGCTAGCGTCGAAGGACGCATACGACCGCTACTGGACTCAGCTACGTCAAAAGGTCAAAGGTGATCTCGATGAGTGACATGGGTGTTCCAGAGGCCCAAGCGCGGATTGTGCGAGTTCTCACGCTACTGGACGCCCTGGCGGCGGCGGGACTCGCACCTACCTCCTCCCGTGCAATGCATGAATTAGCGTATTTGGCGAATGTACTGGCGCCGGTGTTTGATTTGCCTCCGTTAGACGCCACTCTGCTTAAGCGAAAATCCGGCCCTTACTACCCGGAGTTGCAGCACACTATCGACCGTCTTGTGGGCCGTGGGTTGGTGGAAGCACGAGGCTTAGAATACGAGTTTGACGAGGCTGAAAGGCGTTATCGGGTAAGCGCCTCTTATGTGTTGCGTCGGGCGGGGGTGAGCGTAGCCCTTGGTCGCTATCGAGAGCTTTGTCCCGTTGAAGCATTGTTTCTGGATGAGCTCGCAGCTGCCTACAGTGCTTTGTCCGATGCGGAGCAGGGTCATGTGGCAGTGGGTGACGCACGGTATGCTGATTTATCAGTCGATATGAATAATGTTATCGACTTTGGCGAGTGGGCCCACGCGGACAAGAATTTCTCGCGCAATGCCGCAATGACATTCGCGCCAGGCAGAAGACTAGAGCCTGCCGAGCGCATCTATTTGTATCTTGATCATTTGCAGGGACGGGTGGCCTATGGCGGATAACAAGCTGGGTGCCTGGGAAGGTGAAGCCAGTGCGCTGAAAAATACTCCACTAAACGGACGCGGTAGTGATACCGGTGCCCCGGATGTTGTGCGCTTTGGACGCGCCGTTATGCAATTGGTCGCGCGCCGGGAGCTGCAGGTTGACGCTGAGTATGATCGTCCGGCAGCTTTTGTTCTGGCTCCTCGAGATTGGAACCGCCCCACGGGAGCCATGCGGCGTCCTTTGTTGCATAGTGGCCACCAGTCCTTGACTGGGCAGATTCACTTCGTCAACTTAGTGCCGAATGGGCATTCGCTTGCATATAGCGGGGATGAGGCTGATCTGATTGATGCCCTCGCTATGGCGGGAGCTCAAAAATTTCCGACTTTGATTTATTCCCCAAAACAGGGGACATCGACGTTGAGTTGGTTCCCGGATGGGACGGAGGTTGATGACAACGTTGAGCTTTGGCATGTGACCAAGGACCAGCCTAGTGTGGGTCAGATTACTGAGGTAATTGATCGAGCATACCTTAGTGAACTAATTACCCCAGATCAAACTAAGAAATCGCAGCACCTTTGGCAGGATCCGGCTAAGGGCTGGGCTCATGAGGAAGCCGAGGCGCGAGTGCAGCACATGATCCGTTTAGCCCTAATTGGAGCGTTCCGTCGGTGCACCATTCGTGCAGAGCAATCGGGGAAAGACGGACGAACAGATTTGGAAATTGTGGAAGACCAGGAGGTCCTTCAAAACCAGGTTGTGCATCATGCAGTTCTGGAACTCAAGGTGCTTCGAGAGATGGGATCGACCGGGAAAAAATATACACAGTCGCAAATCGAGACCCACATGGACGACGGATTGAATCAAGCTCACCACTACGGGCAGCAGCGTAACTTTCGTGAGCAAGTGTTGTGCTGCTTTGATATGCGCGCGGTGAATGCTGGCGGAGATGCGGTCATGGCACCACTTTCGACGAAGGCCAGGACCCTCAAGGTCAACCTTCGCTATTGGTTCTTGTATCGTTCCTCAGAACATTGGAGAGATTGTGACGTTGCCAAGTTGTTAAAGGCGTGAGAAAACGACTAGGTCCTCGCTTAGCATATGCCGTCCGCTTTGTTGCGGCGAAACCCGCATGGAGCGAAAGGGGGTGATGCGTTCCACGCGTAGACCGGCGCTTGGTGCGAGTTCTGTCAGTATTTTTGCCACTTGTACGTGTATGTTGGCGTATTGACTGTCACCTACGACGAACCAAGCCTGACCTTGAGTTGGCAATAGTTGTGAGCTTACCTGAAGCAGTTTTTGCAAATCGGAAAAGTAGGCCCCAACCATTGCGGGAATACGCGTATCCCACAAGTCGTCGGCGACTCGATTTAGGGAGCGCAGTAATTTATCTAAAGTTCGGGTCTTCGGAGCTTGGGAAAATTCTCGCGCAATTTGCACATGTGAACTTAGCGTCGAGCGGCGCAATGAAGCGTTGCCTTGTGATGACTTTAAATAGCCAAGCATCCAAAGCTCCATGTTGTATACGTCTGTGTAGTCAAAGGAGTTTGGATACGGAGGTGAGCATACGATTTGATCGACTGGGCCCACTTCAGCAAATAGCGCACGACTGTCTCCTTGGAACACCGTAGCCGTACGTAACGAGCGCTTGGCGCACGCCGTGATTTCTACAATAGCGGCAGCGACCGCGTTAGCAAATGTGGGAATTACACACTCAGGATCAACCCGACGCTCTTGCCAGTTCTTTCGATAGCGGCGCCCTTTTCCACTAACAACAGCATTGCTAAAGCTGACGATCAGTCCCCCAAGTAGAACGCGTAACAGGCGCCCTATCGTCGGATCACTCTCTTGTTCTATCGCTAAGCGAAGACGAAAGATCTCATTTGCGACAGAGCGATCGAATAGCCAACGTTCATTTACTCCAGGTTCGACGAAAGTGCTGGGGAGAAGCTGAATGAAAGACGTGCCACTATTGCGTGAACGTGAAGCTTTCCGAGTTACACGGCTCAGTGCCGTGAGCAGGGCTGGCACACAATACTCCGCCAACTTTGCTTGAATGAGATCGGCCAAGAATGGATTGACCTCAATCGTTACTGGATGAACCCCCAAAAATTGGGCGGCTAGAGCACTAGTGCCCGAGCCTCCGAATGGATCAGCTAGGCGACGTACAGGTATCGGGGAGGACTGAATGGCGTTTGCAATCAACTCTGGCGAAAATGCCTCTTTGAAGCGATGCCACCGCTGAAACGGTAGAGAATCCGCGCCTGCGTTGGTGGACAGTGCCTCTGTTGAGCGCCCGCCAGTCCACTCAGCGAACGAGCTTCCTCCCGCGTCTTCGAGGATAGGACGTGAAGGGACGCGGCGAAAGTTGGCGATACTTGGATCGAAAGCGGTAGTCGACATTGGGCCGGCGCTATTGTGATTTTTGAGGTGGAATGTTACATCGACAGGCCGGGTCGTGGCTGCCCAAAAGGCTAAAGGTGACCATAGAGATATATGGGCGTTGGCCCGGGGGGTAGCAAAAATGTCGCTTTCCCACATATAGACCTGATTTCTACATCTATACTCCGCCAACTACCGCATCATCGGTAGTCCGGTTTGGAAGCCGGCAATGTCTTTGGCGGACCGCCGCCGCTTTGGCGGCTTTTTCATGTCCGAGCGCCTTTGCACGTCCCTATGGGCGGGCCTTGGCGAGGGTGCGTTCGCGCACGCCGGTTTCCAAAGACGCCGGTCTTCCAACCTTGCCTCGTGCCCGCCCACCCCATTTGGAAGTGGGGAGCGGGCTTCATCAGTCTTTGGAGCCTTTGATGCAATCCCACCCCCTCACCCAAAATCCATGGCTGGTCGACACCGACCCCGAGCACGGCCTGGTTCCCCTCGCCCCGCTCTACAACATCGAACGCGCCCGCTTCGCGATCGAGACCATTGCGCGCCTCGTCGGCAACAGCGCTTCTGAGCCTGACGCGACCGGCGCACAGCCGCTGGACGCATGGACCATTACCGCATTGATGGGCGGCGTGGAAGGCCTGTGTGCTCATGTGGGCACGTTGACCGACGCCCTGCTGGAATCAGCACGAGCCTGCGCGGATGACGCAAGCTTCGGGTGCCCTACTCACAACGCGCCGAGGTCGATGCAGTAGGTCAGCTCTGACGGCTTGGGCCTGACAAGGCAACACGCATCAAACCCCAGCCGTCATCCTCGAACTGTCATCCCCGCCCTCACCCCACCCCTCCCCCCAACCTTCGAAACGCCCGTCGATACATCATCGGACTCGTCCCCACGATCCCCAAGAAATGCTCCCGCAGCGACACCGCTGACCCAAACCCCACCTCCATCGCGACCCGCTCCACTGGCAGGTCGGTCGTCTCCAGCATCCCCCGCGCACGATTCACCCTGGCCTGAATCACCCACTGCAGCGGACTCACCCCCAGCAGTTCCTGAAACCGCCGATTCAACGTCCTGACGCTGACCGCAGCCTGGTCGGCCAGCGCGCGTACGGTCAGGTTCTCGCCTAGCCGGCCCTCTATCCAATGCAGCAACTGCGTCAGATCCGTATGCGATGTCGGCGTCGGCCTGACGATGAACTGCGCCTGCCCGCCCGCGCGTTCCAACGGCACCACCGCCAAGCGCGCGCTATTGGCCGCGACGGCCGCGCCGTGATCGCGCTTGATCATGTGCAGGCACAGATCCATGCCGGCCGCCGCGCCTGCGGATGTGAGCACCTGGCCGTTGTCGACGAACAGCACATTGGGGTTCACCTGAATCTTCGGATAGCGCTGTGCCAGCAGGTCGGCGGCTTTCCAGTGCGTGGTGGCCTTCAGGCCGTCGAGGATGCCGCTGGCGGCCAGGACAAACGCGCCCGTGCAGATGGAGGCAATCCGCGCGCCCGCGGTATGGGCATGCCGAACGACGTCCACGATGTCTTTCGGTATGTCTTGCCTGGGGTCTGCCAACCCGGGAATGACGACGGTGTCTGCTGTGCGCGCCACGTCCAGCCGCGCACGAACGTGCAGGTCGTAGGCATGCGTCTTGACCCGCGGCCGGCTGGCGCAGACGTCGACCTGGTACGGCAAGCGTCCGTCCAGCGTTTCGGCAAGCTGGAAGATCTCGCAAGGCATGGCGAGGTCACCGGCGACCAGGCCGTCAAAGGCAAGGACGGCGACGCGGTGAGGGGCTGGCTTGGGCATGCATCAAGTTCCGAGGGGTTGCGCTGGAGGGCCAGTTGGGACGGCAGGGGCCGGCAGATCAGAGGGCCAGACCCGCTAGGGATGGCAGGGACAGGCGAATCTGGGCGCCAGGCCCCCTTGAGGCGGCAATAGCCGCCGGATAAGGACGCCAGACCCACTTTGGACGACAGAGGCCGACGGATCCCACAATAAAACCCACTTGGCCGATTTCTTTCGAAGATTGGCATTTTGGCCAATGGCCGTCAATGCCGCCACCCCCGACAATGCGGCTGATCCCACCACAAGCCACAACCGCCATGCCCCTGAAAGACGCTGACCCCTCAACCCCTGCCCTGTTCAAGTGGGCAGCCATGCTGGAAGGCGTGACGCTGCTGGTGCTGCTGGGCATCGCGGTGCCGCTCAAGCACCTGGCCGGTGTGCCGAATGTGGTGTCGTGGGTGGGGCCGGTGCATGGGGTGGCGTTCATGGTCTACCTCGCGCTGGCCTGCAATGTGGCGGCGGCGCAGGGCTGGTCGCGCAAGCGGCTGGTGTGGACGCTGGTGGCAACGGTGGTGCCGTTTGGCGGCTTTGTGATTGCGCGGTCGCTGGGCCGCACGGTGCGGGGGTAGGCGATGGCGTATCTGCTGATCAAGTCGCTGCACCTGGTGTTGGTGCTGTTCTGGGTGTCGGGGATGGTGGTGCAGGCGTTCGTGCTGGCGGCGGCCGACAAGCTGCCGGGGCCGGCGTTGCCGCAGGAACTGGCGCGGCTGCGTTTGCTGCGCAAGTGGGAGCGCATGCTGACGACGCCGGCGATGGTGGGCGCGCTGGCCAGCGGCGTGTATCTGGCGACCAGCGCGGGGTGGTTTGGCAGCGCGTGGCTGTCGGTGAAGCTGGCGCTGGTGCTGGCCCTGGCGGCGGTGCATGGCATGCAGGCGGGGCGGCTGCGGCGTTTGGCCGAGGCGGCGGGGGATGCGGGCGAGGTGGGACGTGGGCGGCTGTTGCCGGTGGTGCTGACGGCGCCGGTGGTGATTGTGCTGCTGGTGGTGTTCAAACCATTCTGATCCGGGCCGCCCCGGATGGCCGCCCGCGCCCATTCCTGCGAAAATCCCCCGCATGCTACGCATCGAAAACCTCACCAAGCGCTACGGCGACTATCTCGTCTTCCAGGGTCTGACGCACACGTTCCCGCCGGGCTGCGTGGCGCTGTGCGAAGAAGACAGCACGGGCAAGTCCAGCCTGCTGGGCATCATCGCGGGCGTGATCGCGCCGGATGCCGGCGACGTCTGGATCGACGGCCATTCGCTGACGCATGCGCCGCAAGCAGCCCGTGCCCGGCTGGCCTATGTACCGGACAACTGCCTGACGGCGCCGATGCAGACGGGCCGCGGCCTGCTTGAGCAGGTGGCCGCCGAAAAAGGCGTGCCGCTGGACGACGCCACGCTAGACCTGGCCCGCCGCCTGGGCCTGGAGCCGCACCTGGACAAGCGCTTTGAGCAGATGTCGACGGGCACGCGCCGCAAGGTCTATCTGACGGCGGCAAACCTGGGGCATCCGGCGGTGGTGATTGCCGATGGCGCGAGCAACGGATTGGATACGGCGGCGCGCAATGTGCTGGCCGATGTGTTCAAGACCTGGGCCAAGGATCGCGTGGTGTTGTTCGCCAGCCATGATCCCGAACTGGTGCAGGCGTGCGGCGCGCGCTCGGTCGACGTGGCAGCGCTGCGCTAGCGTCAGGCGTCTTCCAGAAACCCCAACGTTCGCAGTTCGGCAATCGCGCCCAGCTCTTCGTCGCGCCGCTTCTTGGGCGCGGCCAGCGACGCGGCCATCAGCATGGCGGGGCGGTCGGATGCGTCGAATCCCCTGAGCACGCTGGCGGCGATGGGAAAGGCCTGGGCAAAGCGTTTGTCCAAGGCCTGGTGGCCGGGATAGCGGCCGCGCTTGTCCAGAATGACCTGGGTCTGCGGATCGCGCTTGATCAGGGGCAGGGGCACGCCTTCGCAGCGCAGGCCCAGCAGCTTGGCGTCGCTGATGTCCAGGGCCCAGTCGGTGTCGGCGTAGAACGCGGCGCGGGCGGCGTCGAACTGCGCCAGTCGCGAGGCGTCTGTGCAGAAGGCTTCGGGCGTGAGGTTGAGGTTGACCTTGCCGATCTTGCCGACCAGTTTCACGCGCCGAAAGAACGAGGCCCACACCAGCAGGATGGGGTTGGTGGACAGGTCCTGCACTACCACGTCTTCGAACACGCAGGGCATGATCATTGAATTGACGGCGCGGCAGCCGGACAGGTGCACGTGCTGCACGCGCGACATGCGCGCGGGAAGCTTCACCATCGACAGGCTGCAGTTGTCGAATGTGCAGTCGTGCAGATGCAGGTCTTCAAAGCGGGATTGGCCCTTGTCGTGGGCCATCTGGAATGTCGCGCCTTCGATTTTTTGCATCGTTCGCTTGCCCATGTACTCGCTCGTGCCGTCGCGTGTGCCCTCGCAAGCGACCTGGGCTATCGCAGGCCGTCTCGGACGATGCCCCGTCCTTGATGGCACCGGGGGTCATCGCAAGCCGCGGGGCCCGCCGCAGGCTTGCGATGCGATCCTCGCGGTTTACTTCTCTGCGTACTTCTTCGTGGCCGCGTCGTAGACATACGTGACCGTATCGGCAGCCCCAAGCTGACGCGTCTTGCCCGGGCCGGTGATCATCGTGCCGCTGGGCGTGACGGTCAGGCGGGGCATGTCGCTGCCGGCCTGCGCGGCAAAGGCCAGTTTGCCGCTGCGGGTGGCGCAAGGCATGACGTCGCCGCCGTCGCAGGCTGCGGCGTTGTCGTCGCCGGTGAGGATGCTGCCGATGTAGGTCCAGACGTGTTCCTTGGACTCGTCGCGCGGGCCGATGTTGAAGACGAACAGGGCGTAGCCTTCGAAGCTGACGCCGTTCTCGAAGCCTTCGGTGGGCACGGCCAGCACCAGCTTGCCGGCGGGCGTGCGGTATTCAAGGGGCTTGCGGCGGGTGTCGACGTTTTCGGGGCGCTCGTAGGCGCCGAACTCGCCGATCGTGAATTCCAGGCCGCGGAATTTCCAGGGGCGTTCGGGCGACGAGCCGGTCATGGTGAAGGTGACTTCGGCCAGGTTGACCCGGGTGTCGGGGCCGGCTTCTTCGATGGGCTTGCCGTAGGTCGCGCGGGTGTCCCAGACAAAGCCGGTGAAGTAGCGGGTGCCGTCCAGGTCAAAGGTATGGCCGAACCAGTAGTTGACCACGCTGCCATCGGGGATCTGATAGGAATCGGCGCCTTTGGTGTCGACTTCGTAGAGGAAGTTCAGCACGGTGGGGGCATCGGGCGGCGTCACGGCGGCGGCCTGGGCGACGTCCAGCTTGGGGGCGGCGGGCTCGGCGGCGGTGGCGGCGGGCGCGAATACCGTGGCCAGGGTGGCGGCGCACAGGCCGGCCAAGGCCATGCGCAGGCGGCGGGTGGAAAAGCGAGCGTTCAGACGGGTGTACATGTTGGATATCTTCTTGTCGGACTCGTTAAAAGCGCCTTGTGCTTGCCTGCCCCGGCAATGGGTGGCCGGCGGATGCCCCCGCGGGAGACGGCCGGGATCTTCAATGCCGCCAGCGGCTCGGCGCAATATGCGGCGCCATGTTAGTGGGCCGCCTGATTCCGCGTCGGACAGCAGTTTGCCAATTGTGTCGGACTGCAATAGCTGGGCATGACGCACGGATCGCCGGGCCGGTGGCCTGGCGCGTGCGCCGCCGTGTTGTCAGGCCAGCAGCGACAGGGCGTGATCCAGCGACAGCACGTGGGTGCGCGAGGCGAAGGCCGTGGCAAACAGATGTTCGTGCACGACCGGGTCCGGGTCGTAGCAACAGTCCTTGACGGTGTAGAGCTGGAAGTCCGCGTCGCTGGCGTAGGCGATGGACGACAGCATGACGCCGGTGGACGCGATGCCGACCATGATGAGCGTATCGACCCCCTGGGCGGACAGGCGCAGTTCCAGGTCGGTGCCGAAGAACACGCTGGCGCGGTGGGCGATGATGACGGGTTCGCTGATCTGCCGGCCGAGTTCGGGCGAGATTTCGTCGTCGGTGAACAGACCCATCTGCTTGATGCCCTGCCCGTTCTTGTTCAGCGGGCTGACCTCGGGATAGTCGGGGCTGAAGTGGATCTTGGCGAAATAGACGGGCATGCCGACGCGCCGCGCGGCATCGCAGAGCTGGCGCGTGTTGGCGAGCAACGTAGGGGCAACCGACGGGAACAGGTTGGTGATGTCGGTCTGGTAGTGCATGACCAGCAAGGCGGTTTTTGCCGGCACGAGGGTGTGGCCGGATTCAACGCGTGAGGACATGGCGGGTATCCGATAGGAAGGTCCTGGGAACGGGGATGACGTTCTGGCGGCCGGCCGCGGGTGGCAGGGCCGGCGCGGTATTGATCATAAGGGGGAAACGGGGCGGTGGCACAGCAGGCCGCCTACGGGTTTTACCCGGGTGCTACCGGTCGGTCTGGTCTGCGATGACGCGTGCCACAGCCGTCAATGACCGTCGCAGGTCATCCAGCCCCACCGACCCCAACGCGAGGCGGATGGCGTGCGGCACGTGCGTGACGGCGAAGGGATGCGCGGTAGAGACCGAGATCCGCTCTCGCATCAAGGCCATCGCGATGGCGTCGGCACGCACTTCTTGCGCCAGCGGCAACCAGACGAAGTAGGACGTGGGGTGGCCGACGGGGCCGAGTCCGCCCAGGATGTCGGCGGCGATGCGTTGGCGCTGCGCGGCGTCGCGCCGCTTCTCGGCTTCCAGCCGCGCGACCGTGCCGTCTTCGATCCAGCCGCAGACGATGGCCGTCATGGTGGCAGGCGTGTTCCAGGTGGTGGCGCGGATGGCGCGTTCCAACTTGGGCACCCAGGCGGGCGGCGCGCTGATGGCGCCCACGCGCAGGCCCGTGGCCACGCTCTTGGACAGGCTGGATACGTAGACGGTGGCTTCTGGCACCTTTGCCGCGAGCGGCGGCGGCGCGTGTTCCGCCAGGAAGGCATAGGCGCCGTCTTCGATCAGGATCAGCGCGTGCCGGCGAATGATCGCCGCCAAGGCCTCGCGCCACGCGTCGCTGGCAACCCAGCCCAGCGGATTGTGCAGGGTGGGCATGGTGTAGACCGCCCGCACGCGCCGACGACGGCACAGGTCCGCCAGGGCATCCAGATCCATGCCGTCTGGCGTTGCCGGCACGGGCGCCAGTTCCAATCGCGAGAATTCCGCGGCCAGCTTGAAGCCGGGGTACGTCAGCGCGTCGACGGCCACCACATCGCCCGGTTCGAACAAGGCCATGGCGGCGATGGTCAACCCATGCTGCGCGCCGCTGACGAGCAAGGCCGAGTCCGCGGATGCCGGTACGCCTCGGGCCGCCATATGGGCTGCGACGACCGCCCGTTCGGCATCGCTGCCGCCGTGGGGCCGATAGCGCAGCAGCGCATCGGCATCGCCCTTGGCGGCCAGCCGGCGCAGCGCGGTGCGGTACAGGTCGGACTGGCCCGGCAGGGTCGGGGAATTGAAGGTGAGTTCGGTGGTGTCGTCATTCCAGGCGCGCAGGTCGATGCCGTGGCCGCGCGGCAGCGCTTCCTTGACGAAGGTGCCGCGGCCGGACTCGCCGCTGACCAGCCCCATCACCTGCAGTTCGGCGTAGACGCGCGTGGCGGTGGCCAGCGCCAGCCCTTCGCGGGCGGCCAGGTCGCGGTGCGTGGGCAGGCGCGTGCCGGGGCGAAGGCGGCCGGCGCGGATGTCGGACGCCAGGCGATCCACCACTTCTTTGTAGCGGGACAGAGGCACGGAAAGCGTATCCATGACGATTATTTGGATGCGTCGATTATCGGGCCTAGGATGGCGTCGCACAACGCACCGGGCGGTGCGTATCCGATCTTCAGCGTCAGCGGTTCTCAATCATGGATTTCAGTTTTCAGGTCATCGCGGTATCCGTCCTCGCGGTCGGTGTCATCGGCTTCATGAAGGGGGCGTTCGGCGGCGGCTTTGCCATCATCGGCATTCCGTTGCTGGCGTTGGTGATGGACCCGATCAAGGCAGGCAGCCTGCTGGCGCCGATCTTCGTGGCGACCGATTTCTACGCGTTCAGGTACTGGCGTCCGCGCACGTGGTCGCGGCCCGACCTGGCGTACCTGGTGCCAGGGCTGCTGGTGGGGGTGGTGGCTGGCTATGTCGTACTGCGCCACGTGAACCGGCATGTGGTCGAGATACTGATGGCCGTCACCACCCTGCTCTTCGCCTGGCTGTGGTGGCGTGGCGGCGCGGTGGCGGGCCAACGTCCCCGCTCGAAGAACAAGGCGTTGCTGGCCGGCAGCGCGTCTGGCATCACGACAATGGTGGCGCATTCGGGCGGGCCGCCGCTGGCCATGTATCTGCTGCCGCTGGGCCTGTCCAAGGAGATGTACGGCGGCACGACCAGCATGTTCTTCACCATCGGCAACCTGCTCAAGGCGGGGCCTTGGCTGGCGGTGGGGGAACTGACGGCGGGGTTCTGGGGGCTGGTGGCGATCTGCCTGCCGGCGGCGTTTTTTGGGGTATGGGCGGGGTGGCGGCTGCACCATCGGCTGAATCAGGCGCAGATGGTGCGGGCTTGCTATGGTTTGCTGGTGGTGACGGCGGTGAAGCTGTTGTGGGATGGGGTGGCGGGGGTGATGAGTTGGGGATAACTCGGCGTGTAATATCCACGCATGATTTTCTGAATGCCATCGCGGAACCGACATGGAACTGAACCTGCCCGGCAAGTTGCAAAAGGCCCTGGAGCGCGAGGCGCAAGACGCCAATCGCACACTGCATGCTCACCTCGTCAGAAAGCTCGAAGGCATCACCCCGCCGATCGAAGCCATCGACCCACGCCCGCTGCATGCCAATCTGCCTCGCCTGGTGGATTACCTGGGCCGCATACCGGGCGTACGTGTGGCGTCTTCCGAAGTGCAGCCTGACGCATACTGGTGGGTCAAGCTGACCATCGAGCCGGGGCATCCCCTGGCCTGGCGCGTGGTGCAGGAACTGGGCTTTGTACTGAACTACTTTTCGGTACAGGAAAAATTACCCACCGTGTTCAAGCCGGTTTCGCCACCGCCGTATCTCAATGGCGGACCGGAAGAGCATCTGGCGTGGGTGATCGAATCCACCTGGAATTACATTGATCCGGGCTGGATCGCCCAGACGCTGGAAGGATCTCTGCCCCGGCCGGTGGATGATGCGCAGTCGTGGGACGAACAGTAGGTGCGGGTGTTGCTACGCGGGTCGACCCGCGTCGATCCATCGCTGCACTTGCTCCATCGGCAACCTGTAGCGGGCGCAGTTGTGCAGACCCAGCACGCGCAGCTCTTGCGCCAGCAGCGGACGGAAGGCTTGTGCATCTTCTTTGGACAAGCCCAACGCCGCCATGGCGGCATCAATCGTGTCGCGTTCACGGACCACGCGGCTGATCGCTTCGTTCAGTTGTTCCCGAAAGCGTAGCCGTACGGGATCGGGCACTCCCACGGCGTCCAGCTGTATGGCGTACTTGCGGATCGAGCGCCGATACGCCCAGATGAAGAGATCCGCGGCGAGCGACACGTCGCAGTCTTCGTAGACGCCCATCATGGCGTAGGCATAGTCTTGCGCCTCTACGTCCAGAAAGGACAGTGGCGCGCAGTTGTAGAGCATCAGCGGAATGTTGGCCGACAGACGACTCGTGCGTTTATTGCCATCCTCGAACGGTTGCAGATAGGCGAGGTTCACCCAGAGAAAGAACGCCGCCTCTACCGGGTTCTTGATCAGCCGCGCCTTTTCGACAATGAGATCGAACATTTCCTGCAGCAGCATCGGCGCCTGCAACGGCACGTAGGTGGTATCGCCGATGTTGACGACGGTCTGGCGGATGCGGCCCAGGCCTTCGGCATCGGCCAGCAGATCCTGCATCAGCAGCGCGTGCAGATTGCCGATCACGGCCGGCGTCAGGCCGTATTGGGGCACGGCATCGACCATGAATTCGATTGCCGCCTTGTGGTTGAGCAGCATCACCGCATCGGGGTCGTCGCCAGCGGTTCCTCGTTTGAAGAGTTCTTGCGTCGCCAGCAGTGAATAGCGGTTGCCTTCCAGGCGTGACGATGACCAGGAAAGGTCGAGCAGCAACGGCTCAAGTACCTTGCGCGCGTAGGTGCCGGCCGGTTGCCGACCACGCATCCTGCCTTCGTCGGCCAGCGCCTGGGCCACGGCCGGGGACAACAGCGCGCTCTGGTTCGGAACATAGTCTTCTACGAATGCGCGTTGGTATCCGGCGGGTGCTCGGGCGGCCAGAGGTTGCTGGAGCCGGGCCAACAACGCTTGGCCATTGTTGGACCAGCGCACTGTGTCGACCGCGGATGCGGGACTGGCGGGTGAGGCCTCAGCGCCGGTCGCCGAGGTCGAAGGCGCTTCCACGATTCGATAGCGTGTCGCGCGGGTCTGGCCATCGCGAAACACCAAGCCCGCCTTGATCAGGGCATTCAGTTGCCGCTTGGCCGTGGACCAGCTGACGTTGATCTTGTCGGCGATCTCGCGCGAACCGAGCCCTGGCGAAGCCGCTTGCCGCTGGGAACGGAGAAGCTTGAGGATGTCTTCGCGGTCGGTCATGGCAAAGGCCTGGGATTGGAATCAGCTCAATTTAGCTCATTTCAGCTCAAATTGTGAGCTGAAATGAGCTGAAATGAGCTGAAATTAGCGATATTGGGCTGAGCCGCGGGAGAGTGGGCGGTTTGGGACGTCACAGGACCGGGCGTTTAGGGGAAGGTCGAGCGGGTTGGTTTTCTTTGCATCCGATATCGCTACGTACATGCACCACGACGGAAAAGATCTCACGACAATGGTTCCTAGAGCAGCGGTGTACCAGTGAACGCTTGCATCATCGTTCGAGAATCTTTCCGCCTCGTTCTTCGCCAAACTCAAGGAGTGCTTTGATGCCTAAGAAACTTGACGGGACGACAGAGCTGGAAGCTGCGTTGCTGCGCAGTGCCAAGCAGGCAGTCGATGGCAAATACTCTCGTGTGCATACGCCTGATGAGATGTCGACGAAAAAGCGGGCACTATACGCAGAGCTATCAGAAGGCGTCAGTGCACTGTCGAGTGCCCGCGAAGGAACGCAGACACTACGCACGCACAAGCTGAAAGAGGGCTGATTTGCGCGAATGCTCGCCTCACTTCCCCCCCGTCGCATCCAAAAACGTCCCCGTCACAAACGACGCTTCCGCGCCCGCCAGCCACAGAATCGCCCGCGCCACTTCCTCAGGCTGACCGCCGCGCCCCATCGGGATCGAATCCTTGACGCGGTCCACCCGGCCCGGCTCGCCGCCGCTGGCGTGCATCTCGGTGTAGATGTGACCGGGGCGCACGCAGTTCACGCGGATGCCTTCGCGCGCCACTTCCTTGGCCAGGCCGATGGTGAAGGTTTCCAGCGCGCCCTTGGATGCGGCGTAGTCGACGTATTCGTTGGGGCTGCCCAGCCGCGCCGCGCCCGATGACACGTTGACGATGGCGCCGCCGCGGCCGCCGTGGCGCTGGGACATGCGCTTGATGGCCTGCTGGGCGCACAGGATGGGGCCGATGGCGTTGACGGCGAAGATGCGTTGCATGCGCTCGTAGCCCAGGTCTTCCAGCCGCGATTGCTGCGCGATGATGCCGGCGTTGTTGACCAGCACGTCGATGCGGCCGAATTCGCGGTCGATGGCGGCGAACAGCTGCGTGACCTGTTCGGGATCGGCGCTGTCGGCGCGTACGGCCAGCGCGCGGCGGCCATGGGCTTGGACGTGTGCGGCGACGTCATACGCGGCAGACTCGTTCGAGACAAAGCTGATGGCGACGTCGTAGCCCTGCTCGGCGGCCAGGCGAGCGGTAGCGGCGCCCACGCCGCGGCTGCCGCCTGTGATCAGGATCAACGGGGCTTGGGAAGAAGCGGTCATGGCAAGAACCTTTATGTGATGAGGGGATGCCGCGAAGGGCGATCGAGCGTCATCCTCCGCGCGGTCACTGCGTACTGCGTGGCAATAGGATAATGCGCCTGGCGCCAAGCGGCCGCCCGGGCCGCCTGCTGCAATGGGCGTTCGCTAGACCGGCGCCGAATCCCCATGCAGGCTCTTGAGCTTTCTCAGTTCAGGAAACAGCCGCATCCACAGCCCCGCCACCGCCATCGTGCCGACCCCGCCGATCACCACCGCGGGCACTGCGCCGAACAGTGCGGCCATGACGCCGGATTCAAATTCCCCCAGCTGGTTCGACGCGCCGATGAACAGCGTGTTCACGGCGCTGACGCGGCCCAGCATGTGGTCGGGGGTGTTCAGCTGTACCAGCGACGAGCGCACGACCACGCTGATGGCGTCGGCCGCGCCCAGCACGACCAGCGCGCCGATCGACAGCGGAACGGACGTGGACAGGCCGAACACGGTGGTGGCCAGCCCGAACAGCATCAGCGCGCCGAACAGCAGGCGGCCCACGTGTTCGCCCAGGCTCAGGCGGGCCAGTGTCAGCGACATCAGCATGGCGCCGCAGGCGGGGGCGCCGCGCAGTGCGCCCAGCGCCCAGGGGCCGGCATCCAGGATGTCTTTGGCAAAGATGGGCAGCAAGGCCGTGGCGCCGCCCAGCAGCACGGCGAACAGGTCCAGCGACAGCGTGCCCAGCAGCAGGCGCCGCTGGAAGATGAAGGTGATGCCGGCGAACAGGGTGCGCCAGGTGGTGGGTTCCTTGCGCGGGGGGGCACGGTCGATCGACATGCTGGCGATAGAAGCGAAGCCGCACAGGTACAGCGCCGCGGCGACGCAGTAGATCCAGCCGGCGCCCAGGCCGTAGCCGATGCCGCCGAGCGCCGGGCCGGCGATCTGCGCGATCTGGCCGGCCGACGAGGACAGCGCGGTGGCGCGTGGCAGCCATTCGCGTGGCACCACGGCGGGGATCAGGGTGGACAGGGTGGGCGATTCTAAGGCGCGGGCCGAGCTCATGATGATGAGCGTGGCGTAGATCAGCGGCTTGCCGCCCAGGCCATGCAGCGCGGCAATGGCCAGCACCAGGGTGGCCAGGGTTTCGACGGCCATGCAGATGGCGACGATCTTGCGGCGGTCGTAGCGGTCGGCCACGTGCCCCACCACCAGGGTCAGGGCCGCCATGGGCAGGAACTGCGCCAGGCCGATCAGACCCAGGTCGAGCGCGCTGCCGGACAGGGCGTAGATCTGCCAGCCCACCGCCACCGAGACGATCTGGAAGGCCAGCGACGCGCCGATGCGCGCGGACAGGAAATGCAGGAATGCGGGACGGTACAGCGGACTGGGGGAGTCTGGGGCAGGCATCGGGGAAGAACGCGCGGCAGGCGCGGGCGGCGCCGGAATCCGCCATTCTATAAACAGCCGGCTGACGCGAAACTAAAGCGCCAGCCGGCCGCAGGGTCTTGTAGGGGCTCGGAAGGGCCCCGGACCCTTCAGGCGCCGATGGAGACCAGCTCGGCGCCCTCGGTCACCTGGTCGCCCACGGCATAGAACAGCTCTTCGACCTTGCCATCGGCGGGCGCCGAGATGGTGTGCTCCATTTTCATGGCCTCCATCACCAGCAGGGGCTGGCCCTTGGTGACGCTGTCGCCGGCCTTGACGGCGATGGAGATGATCTTGCCCGGCATGGGGGCGGTCAGGCCGCCGCCGTGCTCGCCCTGGGTGTCCTGGGCGTGCGCCAGCGGGTCGTACAGGTCCAGCACGTGGGCGCCGCCGGCGTCCGCGGTGCCGAAGACGTGGGCCTTGTCGGCGTGCAGCACCACCGTGCCGGCGCTTTCCAGGCCGCCCAGGGTGATGCGCAGGTCATGGACGAAACCGGGCGTGCCGGCCGCGTTGTCGGCCTGCACGCGCCAGGTGAACGGTTGTGCACCGGCGCCGCTGTCCAGGGTCCAGTCGCCGCCCTGGCGCGCGACCACGACGTGGCGGGTCTCGCCGTTGTCGATCCATTGCAGCGTGCGCTGGTAGCGGTTGCCCAGGCGCCAGCCGTCGCGGGCGTCCCAGGGGTCGGCGGGGCGCGGCGCCGTGGCCGGGGGATTGGGCTGTGCCAGGCCTTGGCGCACCAGCACCGCGGCGCTCGCCAAGGCCAGCGCCAAGGGGGCGGCGGGCGCGGGCTCGGGCAGCAGCGTGGCGCGCTGGCGTTCGATCAGGCCGGTGTCCAGGTCGGCCGCGGCGAAGGCGCTGTCGCGCATCAGGCGCGACAGGAAGGCGACGTTGGTCTGCACGCCCACCGCCTGGGTCTGCGCCAGCGCTTGCAGCATGCGGGCGCGGGCCTGGTCGCGGTCGGCGCCGCGCACGATCAGCTTGGCGATCATGGGGTCGTAGAACGGCGTGATGGTGTCGCCGGTGCGCACCCCGCCATCGACGCGGATATCGCCGTTGGCAAACGCCGTGTGGGCCGGCAGGCCCAGGTAGGCCAGCGTGCCGATCGACGGCAGGAAGCCCTTGTCGGGGTTCTCGGCGTAGATGCGGGCCTCGATGGCGTGGCCCTGGATGCGCAGGTCTTCCTGGCGTGCCGGCAGCGGCTGGCCCGCGGCCACGCGCAGCTGCCATTCGACCAGGTCGTGGCCGGTGATCATTTCGGTCACCGGGTGCTCGACCTGCAGGCGGGTGTTCATTTCCATGAAGTAGAAGCGGCCATCGGGCTCGGCGATGAATTCCACCGTGCCGGCGCCCACGTAGCCTACGGCGCGGGCCGCGGCGACGGCGGCTTCGCCCATGGCGCGGCGGCGCTCTTCGGTCATGCCGGGCGCGGGGGCTTCTTCAATGACCTTCTGGTGGCGGCGCTGCACCGAGCAGTCGCGCTCGAACAGGTAGACGCAGTTGCCATGGGTATCGGCGAATACCTGGATTTCGATGTGGCGCGGCTTTTGCAGGTAGCGCTCGATCAGCACGCGGTCGTCGCCGAAGCTGGACGCGGCTTCGCGCTGGCAGGACGCCAGGGCGTCCAGGAATGCGGCCGACGATTCGACCACGCGCATGCCCTTGCCGCCGCCGCCCGCGCTGGCCTTGATGAGCACGGGGTAGCCGATGCCGTCGGCCTGCGCTTTGAGAAACTGCGGGTCCTGGTTGTCGCCGTGGTAGCCGGGCACCAGCGGCACGCCGGCCTTGTCCATCAAGGTCTTGGCGGCAGACTTGCTGCCCATGGCGGCGATGGCCGATGCCGGCGGGCCGACGAAGGCGATGCCGGCTTTTTCGGCGGCTTCGGCAAAGGCTTCGTTTTCGGACAGGAAGCCGTAGCCGGGGTGGATGGCGCCGGCGCCGGTGTCGCGCGCGGCCTGCAGGATGGCGTCGGCGCGCAGGTAGCTGGCGCGCGGTTCCGGGCCGCCGATGTGCACGGCGATGTCGCAGGCGGCCACGTGGCGGGCGTTGGCGTCCGCGTCGGAATACACGGCAACCGTGCGGATGCCCAGGCGGCGGGCGGTGGCGGCGACGCGGCAGGCGATCTCACCGCGGTTGGCAATCAGCAAAGTGTCGAACATGAATGTGATCCTGGCTGGAATTCGTCGTGAACGCGTCGTGGGGCGGGGGCGCCGCCCTACATCCGGAAGACGCCGAAGCGCGTGTCTTCGATGGGCGCGTTCAGCGCGGCCGACAGGGCCAGGCCCAGCACGCGGCGCGTATCGGCCGGGGCGATGATGCCGTCGTCCCACAGCCGGGCGGTGGCGTAGTACGGGTGGCCTTCGTGTTCGTACTGTTCACGGATGGGCGCCTTGAAGGCGGCTTCTTCGTCCGCCGACCACTTGCCGCCGCGCGCTTCGATGCCGTCGCGCTTGACGGTGGCCAGCACGCTGGCGGCCTGTTCGCCGCCCATGACCGAGATGCGGGCGTTGGGCCACATGAACAGCATGCGCGGCGAATAGGCACGGCCGCACATGCCGTAGTTGCCGGCGCCGAACGAGCCGCCGATGAGCACGGTGAACTTGGGCACGGCGGCGGTGGCCACGGCCGTCACCATCTTTGCGCCATGGCGGGCGATGCCTTCGTTTTCGTATTTGCGCCCGACCATGAAGCCAGTGATGTTCTGCAGGAACACCAGCGGAATCTTGCGCTGCGCGCACAGCTCGATGAAGTGCGCGCCCTTCTGCGCCGATTCCGAGAACAGGATGCCGTTGTTGGCCACGATGCCCACGGGCATGCCGTGGATATGGGCAAAGCCGGTGACCAGCGTGGGGCCGAAGCGGGCCTTGAATTCATCGAATTCCGAGCCGTCGACGATGCGGGCGATGACTTCGCGCACGTCGTAGGGCTTGCGGGTGTCGGCGGGAATGATGCCGTTCAGTTCCTGCGGGTCGTAGCGCGGTTCGCGTACCGGCACGGTGGCCAGCGGCGCGGGCTTCTTGCGATTCAGGCGGGCCACGGCGCCGCGCGCCAGTTGCAGCGCATGCATGTCGTTGGCGGCCAGGTGATCGACCACGCCGGACAGGCGCGTGTGCACGTCGCCGCCGCCCAGGTCTTCGGCGCTGACTTCTTCGCCGGTGGCCGCCTTCACCAGCGGCGGGCCGCCCAGGAAGATGGTGCCCTGGTTCTTGACGATGATGGACTCGTCGCTCATGGCGGGCACGTAGGCGCCGCCGGCGGTGCACGAGCCCATCACCACCGCGATCTGCGCGATGCCCTGCGCGGACATCTGGGCCTGGTTGTAGAAGATGCGGCCGAAGTGGTCGCGGTCGGGAAAGACCTCGTCCTGTTGCGGCAGGTTGGCGCCGCCTGAGTCGACCAGGTAGACGCAGGGCAGGCGGTTCTGCGCGGCGATTTCCTGGGCACGCAGGTGCTTCTTGACGGTCATCGGGTAGTAGGTGCCGCCCTTGACCGTGGCGTCGTTGCAGACGATGACGCATTCGGTGCCGGCGATGCGGCCGATGCCGGTGATGACGCCCGCGCCGGGGGCGTCGCCGTCGTACATGCCGTGGGCCGCCATGGGCGACAGTTCCAGGAAGGGTGAACCCGGGTCGATCAACTGTTCCACGCGATCGCGCGGCAGCAGCTTGCCGCGCGCCACGTGCTTGGCGCGCGAGGCTTCGCTGCCGCCCAATGCGGTCTGCGTCAGCTTCCGGGCCAGATCATCCAGCTGCGCCTGCATGGCACGGGCGTTGTCGGTGTAGTCCTGCGACCGCGGATTGATGCGGGATTCGATGATGGGCATGGGGTTCCACCCGTCCTGCTTGATTGGAATTTGAAGGCGCTCGGTGAGAGCGGTTTGTCTCGCTGCCCGGTGGGCCGGGCGTTTCTTGTGGACGTTCTATGGATTCTGCAGATGCATTCCTGTGCGCCCTTCCTGCACGGCCCGCGGCCGACCCGCCGTGGACAGCGCCATGCCGGAAAGGCGCAGCGGAATGCATGCCCGCCAGGCGGGCAGTCCACGACGCCGAAGCTGCCTGCCCTGCCGAAAAATCGGGCCAGGCGGACGTCTCGGCGTCGTGGGGGCTTGCCTAGAGCATTTCGATGGCCATGGCCACGGCTTCGCCGCCGCCGATGCACAGCGTGGCCACGCCGCGCTTGCCGCCGGTCTTGCGCAGCGCGCCGACCAGGGTTGCCATCAGGCGGGCGCCGGACGCGCCGATCGGGTGGCCCAGGGCGGTGGCGCCGCCGTGGACGTTGACCTTTTCATGCGGCAGCTTGAAATCGGCCATGGCGGCCATGGTGACCACGGCGAAGGCTTCGTTGATTTCGTACAGGTCGACGTCTTCGGCCTTCCAGCCGGTCTTGGCGAACAGGTTCTTCAGCGCGCCGACGGGGGCGGTGGTGAACCAGTTGGGCTCCTGCGAGTGCTGGCTGTGGGCCACGATGCGGGCCAGCGGCTTGACGCCGAGTTTCTCGGCGGTGGACGCGCGCATCAGCACCATGGCGGCGGCGCCGTCGGAGATCGACGACGAGTTCGCGGCGGTGATGGTGCCGTCTTTCTTGAAGGCGGGCTTGAGGGTCGGGATCTTTTCCGGCATGGCCTTGGTGGGGGCCTCGTCGGTGTCGATCACGGTGTCGCCCTTGCGGCCGGCGACCGTGACGGGGGCGATTTCCCACTTGAAGGTGCCGTCTTCGGTGGCGGCGCGGGCGCGGCGCAGCGATTCCAGCGAGAAGGCGTCCTGCTGTTCGCGGGTGAACGAGTACTTGGCGGCGCAGTCTTCGGCGAACACGCCCATGGCCTTGCCCTTGTCGTAGGCGTCTTCCAGGCCGTCCAGCGCCATGTGGTCATACACGGTGTTGTGGCCGAAGCGGTAGCCCTGGCGCGCCTTGAGCAGCAGGTAGGGGGCATTGCTCATGCTTTCCTGGCCGCCGGCGACGATGACGTTGGCCGAACCGGCCGCCAAAAGGTCGTGGCCGAACATGGCGGCCTTCAGGCCCGAACCGCACACCTTGTGGATGGTGGTGCACGCCACGCCCAGCGGCAGGCCCGCGCCCAGCGCGGCCTGGCGGGCAGGCGCCTGGCCCTGGCCGGCCTGCAGCACGTTGCCCATGATGACTTCTTCGACCTGCTCGGGCTTGATGCCCGCGCGTTCGACGGCGGCCTTGATGGCGACCGAGCCCAGCTCGTGCGCGGCCAGGCCGGACAGGCTGCCCAACATGCCGCCCATGGGCGTGCGGGCGATGGAAACGATAACAACGGGATCTGACATGACTAGCTCCTGTGAGGGTCGGGACAGCGTCTGCTTACGAGGCCGCGCCGGCTGGTGCCGGACGCAGGCGCCTGTCCGTATCGTAAGGGAAAAATTCTTCAATCCGGCCCTGCGCCACCTGGGCGCGGCAGGCCTGCCACCAGGCCGGTTCCAGCAGGTCGGCGTGATGGCGCAGGAAGGCGCCGCGCACCCGCGCGTCGCCCAGCAGGAAGCGGCCGAATTCCTCGGGAAACACGTCGTTCGGGCCGACGGCATACCAGGGTTCGGACGCCATTTCCGCTTCTTCGTTCGGGGCGGGCGGAATCCGCCGGAAATTCATTTCGGTCATGCGCTGGATTTCGTCGTAGTCGTAGAACACGACCCGGCCCAGGCGCGTCACGCCGAAGTTCTTGTAGAGCATGTCGCCGGGGAAGATATTGGCCGCGGCCAACTGGCGGATGGCATCGCCATATTCGCGCACGGCGGGTTCGAGCAGCGCGTCGGGCGCCTGCGTCAGGTAAAGGTTCAGCGGCGTCATGCGCCGTTCGATGTAGACATGGCGGATGACCACCGTGTCCCCGGTTTCCTCGATCAGGCTGGGCACCAGGCGCCGCAATTCGTCGAGCAGGGCCGGTGCGAAGCGGCTGCGCGGCAGCGCCACTTGCGAGTATTCCCAGGTATCGGCCATGCGGCCGACGCGGTCGTGCAGCTTCACCATCTGGTACTTGCGCCGCACGGTGGCGTGGTCCATGCCGTCTTTGTCGATGCGGTCCTTGATCAGCTTGAATACGTAGGGGTACGACGGCAGCGTGAACACGCACATCACCATGCCCTTGATGCCGGGCGCGATGTCGAAGGCGTCGCGCGAATGGGCCAGGTGGTGCAGGAAGTCTCGGTAGAACAGCGTCTTGCCCTGCTTTTGCAGGCCGATCATGGTGTAGAGCTCGGCCTTGGGCTTGCGCGGCAGCAGGCTGGACAGGAAATTGACCACCGCGGCGGGGGTTTCCATGTCCACCAGGAAATACGCCCGGGTAAAGCTGAACAGCGTGCTCAGGTCATCCGACCCCAACAACAGCGCATCCAGCCGCACCTGCCCGGCCGGGTTGCGCGTCAGCGCCACGGCAAAGGGGTAGACGGTGGTCTGGTTGACCAGGCGGCCGACGATATACGCGCCCTTGTTGCGAAAGAACAGCGAACCCAGCGCATGTACCTGGCAATCGCTGGCGATGCGGCGGCCGACGTGGCGCGGCAGCATTTCGCGCAGTTTGTGGACCGCGGTGCGGGCCAGCAGCCGGGCATCGCGCGGCAGGTCTTCAAAGGGCAGCGCCAGGCCGAAATCGGCCACCATGCGGATCAGGCTTTTCTGCAGCCCTTCGCTGGCCGGGTAGTAGACCCGGTACGACGGCATGCGGCTGTCCAGGTATTCCGTCGCCACCGCGGGCCGCACGAACAGGAAATCGTTGTGGAAGTAGTCGCGATGCAGCAGCCGGCACGACACCGAATTGAAGAACGTCTCGGCGCATTCGGGCTGGCGGTGCTCGGCCAGGAGGCCCACGAATTCCTGCTTGATCTGCTGCCAGTAGGCGGTCTGCGCATCGGTCAGCGCCGGGCTGGCCATGCCGTCGGCGCCGACCGCGCCTTCGGGTCGGCCGCGCAGCACGCCTTCGAGCTGGGTGGCGCATTCGCGCACCCGCATGTCGTAGTACTCGATGCGTTCGCGCGACAGGTGCTGGATGCCGTGCCAGTCGCCCGATTCAAACAAGGCCTTGGCGCGCTGCGCGCTATAGCGAAACAGCGCGTAATGGCGGTCGAAACCCGCCAGGATCAGCCGCGCGACGTCCAGCGGCGACGGGCCCTTGGCGGGCGCCGGCTCGATGTGCTGGACGTCGGACGTGCGGATCATGGCGCGGTGCGGCTCAGGCGGTTTCGTTGAACAGTTCGCGGCCGATCAGCATGCGGCGGATTTCGCTGGTGCCGGCGCCGATCTCGTACAGCTTGGCGTCGCGCCACAGGCGGCCCACCGGGTACTCATTGATGTAGCCGTTGCCGCCCAGGATCTGCACGCCTTCGCCCGCCATCCAGGTGGCTTTTTCGGCGGTGTACAGGATCAGCGCAGCGCAGTCCTTGCGCACCTGGCGCACGTGTTCGGCGCCCAGGCGGTCCAGGTTCTTGCCCACCTGGTAGCAGAAGGCGCGGCTGGCCTGCAGCGTGGTGTACAGGTCGGCGACCTTGCCCTGGATCAGCTGGAATTCGCCGATGGCCTGGCCGAACTGCTTGCGGTCGTGGATGTACGGCACCACCACGTCCATCACGGCCTGCATGATGCCGATGGGGCCGCCGGAGAGCACGGCGCGTTCGTAGTCCAGCCCGCTCATCAGCACCTTCACGCCGCCGTTGACCTGGCCCAGCACGTTTTCTTCGGGGATTTCGCAGTCCTGGAACACCAGTTCGCCGGTGTGGCTGCCGCGCATGCCCAGCTTGTCCAGCTTCTGCGCCACCGAAAAGCCCTTGAAGCCCTTTTCCACCAGGAAGGCGGTGATGCCGCGCTGGTGCGCTTCGGGGTCGGTCTTGGCGTAGACCACCAGGGTGTCGGCGTCAGGGCCGTTGGTGATCCACATCTTGGTGCCGTTGAGCACGTAGCGGTCGCCCTTCTTGTCGGCGCGCAGCTTCATGCTGACGACGTCCGAGCCGGCGCCGGGTTCGCTCATGGCCAGGGCGCCCACGTGTTCGCCCGAGATCAGCTTGGGCAGGTACCGGGATTTCTGCGCCGCGGTGCCGTTGCGGTTGATCTGGTTGACGCACAGATTGGAGTGCGCGCCGTAGGACAGGCCGACGGAGGCGCTGGCGCGTGAGATCTCTTCCATCGCGACCATGTGGGCCAGATAGCCCATGTTGGCGCCGCCGTACTCTTCGCCGACCGTCATGCCCAGCACGCCCAGGTCGCCGAATTTGCGCCAGAGATCCATGGGGAACTGGTCGCTGCGGTCGACTTCGGCGGCGCGCGGCGCGATCTCGGCCTGCGCGAAGGTGCGCACCGCGTCGCGCAGCATGTCGAGATCTTCGCCCAGGTCGAAATTCAGGCCGGGAAGGTTCATCGCTGTCTCCGTGATAGTGGGTACTTACATTTTTATGGGCGCCAGCTACCGCGCCACGGCTCGTCGCGTGACCCCATGATGCGCCGATCGGCAGGGGCTGCGCAATGATGCAGCGCAAATATTACGTTTACGTAAACGTAAATTTGAGTCGGGTTTTCCCTAGGCAAATGTTTGCGTCCAGGGGGAGCGCCCTGGGTACTATTCCAGCCGATCCTTGAAACCTGAAATTTGTGACGGAGTAAGCGGTGCTCGAACTATCCGATCTGGACGATATTGTGGCGCTGCGGCGTGACCTGCATGCCCACCCCGAGCTCTGCTACGAAGAGCACCGCACCGCCAAGGTGGTGGCCGACGCCCTGCGCGGCTGGGGCATCGAGACGCACACCGGCATCGCCAAGACGGGCGTGGTCGGGGTGATCAAGCGCGGCACGTCAGGCCGCGCGATCATGCTGCGGGCCGACATGGACGCCCTGCCGATGCAGGAAGAGAACCAGTTCGAGCACCGCTCGCGCCACGACGGCAAGATGCACGGCTGCGGCCACGACGGTCACACGGCGATGCTGTTGGCCGCGGCCCGCCACCTGCAGCAGGCCGGCGGTTTCGACGGCACGGTGTATTTCTGCTTCCAGCCCGCCGAGGAAGGCGGCGCGGGCGGCCGCGCGATGATCCAGGACGGCCTGTTCGACCGCTTCCCCTGCGAAGCCGTGTTCGGCATGCACAACTGGCCGGGCCTGGCCGCCGGCACGTTCGGCGTCTGCGCCGGCCCGATGATGGCGGCGGCCAACGGTTTCAAGATCACCGTGCGCGGCAAGGGCGGCCATGCCGCCGCGCCGCAGGATTGCGCCGACCCGGTGCCGGCGCTGTTCGCCATCGGCCAGGCATTCCAGACCATCCTGACGCGCAGCAAGCGGCCGCTGGACGCCGCCGTGCTGTCCATCACCCAGGTGCAGGCCGGTGGCAGCGTGATCAACGTGATTCCCGGCAGCGCCTGGCTGGGTGGCTCGGTGCGCGCCTACAGCACCGACGTGGTCGACCTGATCGAACGCCGCATGCACGAGATCGCCGGCAGCATCGCCGCGGCCCACGGCTGCGAGGCCGACGTGTATTTCGAACGCCGCTACCCGGCGCTGGTGAATACCCCGGCCGAAACGGATTTCTGCATGGAGGTCATGCGCGACGTGGCCGGCGCCGAGGGCGCGCGCGTCATCGAACCCGTGATGGCGTCCGAAGACTTCGCCTTCCTGCTGCAGGCCAAGCCCGGCTGCTACGTGTTCCTGGGCAATGGCGACGGCGAGCACCGCATGGCCGGCCACGGCCTGGGCCCGTGCATGCTGCACAACGCCAGCTACGACTTCAACGACGCCTTGATTCCGGCCGGCGCGGCCTACTGGATTCGCCTGGCGCAGCGCTATCTGGCTGCCTGATCCCGCGCCGTCGCGGGGGCGTATGTGCCCCGACGCTTTTTTTGCAACACGCTTTACCTGACGCAGTGCTACGCAACACCACAAGGAAAGTATGAAAAAGAAGATGCTGTTCACGGCCGCGGGGGCGGCCCTGGCAATCATGGCGGGCGGGGCGATGGCCCAGACCTGGCCGGCCAAGCCCATCACCCTGGTCGTGCCCTACACCGCCGGCGGCAGCGCCGACGCGATCGGGCGTCGCCTGGGCGACGTGCTGCGCAAGGAAACCAATGCCACGGTCATCGTGGAAAACAAGCCGGGCGCGGGCGCGTCCGTGGGCACCGATTTCGTGGCGCGGGCCCAGCCTGACGGCACTACGCTGCTGCTGGCCTCGACCAGCCCGCTGACCATCTTTCCGCACCTGGCCAAGACCAACTACGACCCGATGAAGGACCTGACGCCGGTGGCCAGCGTGGCCGTGGCGCCGGTGGCCATCGTCGCCACCAAGGCGCTACCGGTGAAGGATTTTGCCGGCCTGATCGACTACGCCAAGTCGCACCCGGACGGCGTGCGCTATGGCACGCCGGGCCAGGGCACCGTGGCCCACATCGGCATGGCGGCGCTGACGGCGCAGACCGGCACCAAGATGCTGCACGTGCCCTACCGCGGCAACAGCCAGGCGCTGACCGACGGCCTGGGCGGCGTGGTGGAACTGCTGGTGGTCAACACCGACGTGGTGCTGCCGCACGTCGCCAACGGCGCGCTCAGGCCGCTCGCGGTGATGGCGCCCGAACGCCTGGCCGCCTGGCCCGACGTGCCCACCATGGCCGAACTGAAGCTGCCGCAGGCCCAGTACTACTCGAACTTCGGCATCTTCGCCCCGGCCAACCTGCCGCCGGCCGTGTCCGGTCCGTTGCAGGCCGCCCTGGCCAAGGCCGTGGCCAGTCCGGAATTCAAGGACCTGCTGGCCAAGTCGTACCTGCAGCCCGGCACCGCGTCGGGCGAGGCCTTTGGCAGGCAGGTGCAGGCTGAATTCGCCAACAATGCCCGCCTGATCAAGGAAGGCAACATCAAGGCGGAATGATCGCGGGCGCTTGAACCGGCGTCGCTGTAAAAAAAGAAGCGCGCGTTCCTGGCGGATCGCGCGCTTTTTCTTGGGGCCTGTCGTCGGCGGGTGCCGATCAGTTGCTGCGCGGCCCGAACATGATGACCAGCATGCCGGCCAGGCACAGGCCCACGCCGACGTAGTCGCTGACACTGGGCCGCACGCCGTCCACCACCCACAGCCACAGCAGCGCCATGCCGATATAGACGCCGCCATACGCGGCGTAGACCCGGCCGGACGACGTCGGGTGCAGAGTCAGCAGCCAGGCGAACAGCGCCAGGCTGAGCGCGGCGGGCGCGAGCAGCCAGATGGAATGGCCGCGCCGCAGCCACAGGTAAGGCAGGTAGCAGCCGACGATTTCGGCCAGCGCGGTCAGGATGAACAGCGCCAGGGTCTGCAGCATGGCCATGGTGCCGCCGTCAGGGATGCTGCGCGAGCAGTTCGCGGCACTGGCGTTCCTGCACCGCGATTTCCTGCAAGGTGTCTTCGATGTCGCGGCGCTGCTGCTCGAGCGTGGCGCGGTGTTGTTCCAGCACCGCCAGGTACTGGCGCAGCTGGACTTCGGTGTCGCCCGGGCCGTCGTACATGTCGATCAGCGTCAGGATCTCGGACAGCTGCAACCCCAGCCGCTTGCCGCGCAGGGCCAGTTTCAGGCGCGTGCGGTCGCGCGGGCCGAAGATGCGGTTACGCCCCTCGCGCGCCGGGCTGACGATCCCCTGGTCTTCATAGAAGCGGATCGTGCGGGGCGTGACGTCGAACTCGCGGGCGAGCTCGGAGATGGTCCAGGTTGACGAGGGCATGCGGCGTGTGGCAGTTTACGTAAACGTAAATTATGATGACTTGACCCGATCGTCAAGCGTGGAGAGCGAGGCAATGAACCCCAACGAACAGAAGCTGCAGTATCCCTGGGCCGATTTCCAGCCCGAGGCCGGCCGGGTGCACACGGTGGCCGAAGGCGTGAAATGGATCCGCATGCCGCTGCCGTTCGCGCTGGATCATATCAACCTCTGGCTGCTGCGCGACCACATCGACGGCCGCGACGGCTGGACCATCGTCGACTGCGGCATCTCGCGCGACGAGGTCAAGACGCTGTGGGAAGACGTTTTCAAGAACGAGCTTGAAGGCCTGCCCGTCTTGCGCGTCCTGGTCACGCACATGCACCCGGACCACATCGGCCTGGCCTATTGGTTGTGCGAGCGCTGGAACGCCCGGCTCTGGATGACGATGACCGACTTCATGGTGGCGTCGCTGTGGTCGTCGCGCCGCAACGAGGCCGGCGGCGGCCCGGGCGGCCAGTCCGCGGTGGATCACTTCGCACGCCATGGCCTGACCGACCCGGACGCGCAGGAACAGATCCGCCAGCGCGCCAACTACTTCCCCAACCTGGTGCCGGCCGTGCCGTCGCGCTACACCCGCATCATGGACGGTGATCAGGTGCGCATCGGCGGACGCGATTGGCGGGTCATCGTGGGCTACGGCCATGCGCCCGAACACGCCTCGCTGCATTGCCCGGACCTGGGCGTGCTGATCTCGGGCGACATGGTGCTGCCGCGCATATCCACCAACGTCAGCGTGTTCGACTACGAGCCGGACGCCAACCCCCTGCCCCTGTACCTGCGGTCGCTGGATGGCTACGCCGACGTGCCGCGCGACACACTGGTGCTGCCCTCGCACGGCCGCCCGTTCAAGGGCCTGCACGAGCGCATCGCGCAGCAGCACGAGCATCACCGCGACCGCCTGGCCGAAGTGTTGGAGGCCTGTGCGGTGCAGCCGCAGTCCACCTCGGACATCGTGCCGGTGCTGTTCAAGCGCAAGCTGGACCTGCACCAGCTGACCTTCGCCATGGGCGAGGCGCTGGCGCATTTGCACGCGCTGTATTTCGAAGGGAAGTTGACCCGGGCAGAAGGCGCCGACGGCATCGTGCGGTTCTCGGCGGCCTGATCGCCGCCGTTGTCGTCACCGGAGTTCTTGGCGGGGCCTGGCGCGAACGCCCGGCCCGCGCCGAACGGCGCGGCTAGCGCGACGACGTCGCCAGGCGCACCGCCAAGCCTACGAACACCAGGGCCGCAATGCGGTTGAGCCAGCGCTTGGCCGTGACCGAGCGCTGCAGCAGTTCGCCGAACGCGCCCGAAAAGAACGCGATGGCGCCGAACACCAGCAGCGTCGCCAGCATGAACACGGCGCCCAGCTGCACGGTCTGCCAACCCACCGAACCCAGCTTGGGCGAGGTGAACTGCGGCAGGAACGCGAAGAAGAACAGCAGTACCTTCGGGTTGGTCAGGTTCATGACGATGCCGCGACGGTACAGCGCCGACGTCTTCATCGGCGCGGGCCGCTGGCCGTCTTCGGCATGCACAGGGGCGCGCAGGATCTGCCACGCCAGATAGGCCAGGTAGGCCGCGCCGGCCAGCTTGAGCACGGTGAAGGCCACGGGCGACGCGGCGAACAGCGCGGCCAGGCCCAAGGCCACCGCGGCGGTATGGCCCATCAGGCCGGTGCACAGGCCCAGCACCACGAACAGCCCGGCCTTGCGTCCCCAGATGGCCGATTGCATCAGCACGAACAGGTTGTCGGGGCCGGGCGTCAGGGACAGCAGCACGGCAATGCCGAAGAACGCGGTCAGGGATTCGAGGGGCAGCATGAAGGTCTCGGGTAGGTCGGCCGGCGCCTTGCGCACCGGAAATGAACTGGCATCATACGAGGAAATAAATGCGAGCAAGCCAAGGAGACACCATGTCCGCCGTACCGGAATCCGTCGCGCGCCCCGACGCCGCACTTGAAGACTGGCTGCACGCACGGCACAGCTGCCGCGCCTTCCTGCCCGACGCCGTGCCGCGTGCGGTCATCGAACGCATCCTGACGCTGGCCGCGCGCACCGCGTCGTGGTGCAACTGCCAGCCCTGGCAGGTGACGGTGGCCTCGGGCGACGGCGCCCGCCGTTTGAGCCAGGCGTTGCAGCAACGTGCGCAGCAACCCGGCTTCACGCCCGACTTTCCGTTCCCGCGCGAGTACCAGGGCGACTACCTGGCCCGGCGCCGCGAGTCGGGCTTTCAGCTCTACAACGCGGTGGGCGTGGCCCGCGGCGACCGCGAGGCCTATCGCCGCCAGGAACTGCGCAACTTCCAGTTGTTCGATGCGCCGCACGTGGCCGTCATCACCACGGACGAGGCCCTGGGCGAATACGGCGCCATTGATTGCGGCGGATACGTCGCCAATTTCCTCCTGGCGGCGCAGGCCAATGGCGTGGCGACCGTGGCCCAGGCGTCGCTGGCGATGTACCCCGAGGTGCTGCGTGACGCACTCGGCCTGGCGGCCGACCGCCGCGTGGTCTGCGCCATCTCGTTCGGCTATGCCGATACCGCGCACCCCGCCAACAGCTACCGCACCAGCCGCGCGGACCTGGCGTCGACGGTGCGCTGGGTCGACTAGGCCTGCTCGTTCACAAGGGCATGGGGCGACAGCCCCGCCCGCTCCTGATATGGTTCTGGATTCCCGTCCTAACGCCAAGCATTCCCCTCTGAAGATGCCTACCAAACACATCGATACGGTTCTGCAGCATGCGGGCACCGCCCCGTTCAATCCCGAGACCGGCACGGCGCCGGTGCCGCTGCCGCCGATGCGCGCCAGCACCGTACGGTTCGAGAACCTGGCCGCGCTGGAAAAAGCCCAGCGCAGCAAGGCCGCGGGCGGCCGCGCCACCACCTATGGCCGCATGGGCATGGACACGCATGCGGCGCTGGAACAGGTGTTTGCGCAGCTGGAAGGCGGCACGCATGCCTACCTGGCGCCGTCGGGCCTGTCGGCCATGACCATGGTGATGCTGGCGCTGTGCTCGGCGGGCGACCACGCGTTGATTTCCGACTGCGTCTACGGCCCGATGCGCGAGCTTGACGATGCCGTGCTCAAGCGCATGAACATCAACGTGACCTACTTTGCCGCGGGCGAAGACCTGGACGCGCTGGTGCAGCCCAATACCAAGCTGCTGTACGTGGAATCGCCCGGCTCGCTCCTGTTCGAGATGCTGGACATGGGCGCCATGGCCGCGTTCGCGCAGCGCCATGGCCTGGTGCTGGCCACCGACAACACCTGGGGCTCGGGCTACATCTACCGGCCGCTGATGTTGGGCGCGCAGGTGTCCGTCATTGCCGGCACCAAGTACGTGGGCGGCCATTCCGACCTGATGCTGGGCGCGGTGGTGACCAACGACGAAAAGATTGCCAAGCAACTGAACCGCACGCAGTACGCGATGGGCTATTCCATCAGTGCCGATGACGCCTGGCTGGCGCTGCGCGGCGTGCGCACCATGCCCATCCGCATGGCGCAGCACGCGCGCCACGCGCTGGAAATCTGCGCGTTCTTCAAGAGCCGGCCCGAAACCGTGCGCCTGTTCCATCCGGCCCTGCCCGAAGACCCGGGCCATGCCCTGTGGCAGCGCGACTGCACGGGGTCGAACGGCATGCTGTCGGTCGAACTGCGCCTGTCGCCGTCGGCCGCGCGTACGTTCGTCGATGCGCTCGAACTGTTCGGCATCGGTTTTTCGTGGGGCGGCTACGAAAGCCTGGTGCAACTGGTGTCGCCCAAGGACCTGTCGCATCACCGCTATTGGGGCGAAGGCCAGAACGCGCTGGTGCGCCTGCACATCGGCCTGGAGTCGCCGCAGGACATCATCGCCGACCTGACGCAGGCGCTGGACAAGGCGGCGGCGGTACAGGGCTGAGGTCGTTCGTGGAGCAGGGCTAGTGGCGCACCGCTACTGGCGCACCGCGGGCTAGCCTGCCCTCAAGCCGCCGCGGTCCGTATCCAGGCGCCGATGCGCGCGGCGATGTCGTCGCTGTTGTCGTCCATCATGGGCATGTGCGAATTACCCGCGATGCCCATGTCGGCCAGGCGCCACGTGGCGACCTTCGCGCCGTGCGCCGCCAACTGCGCCGCATAGGCCTGCCCTGCCTGGCACAGGCGGGTCCAGAGCGGCGTGGCGTCCAGGTAGTCGCCATACACGAACAGGAACGGCTTGCCCGCTACGCTGGCGGGCGCCACGGCTTCCGAGAAGCCCGACGGCTCGATGCCGATCACCCCTTGCACCAGGTCTGGCCGCGCTTGCAGCGCACGGCAGGCGACTTCGCCGCCGTGGCTGTGCGCCAGTACCAGGCACGGTCCGATGCGTTCCAGCGCTGCGCAAAAACCCGCCAGCGCCGCATCGTTGTTGCCCAGCCAGCGCGGCACCGCGTGGCGGATGAAGGCGTCGAAGGCCTGCACCGGAAAGCGCTGGCCGTCAAAGGCACGGCGCCGTGCATAGTCGCTTGCATGGCCAAAGCGGAACAGCGACCAGCTTTCCTCGGCGTTGCGCACGATGGGCGATTCGGGCCACACCTCTTCGAACGGCGTCCAGCCCGCGCGGCCGCGTTCGACGTTGTCGACCACGTACACGGCATGGCCCTGCCGCAGGAAGTGCTGCACCCAGCCGGGCCGCCCGTCAGGCGTCTGTTCCCACATGGCGCCGGTCATGCCGCCGCCGTGCAGCAGCACCAGCGGTAGCGGGTGCCGCCGATCGGCGGGAATGAAGTACTGCACGTAGGCCTGTTCGACGTGATACAGGCCGTTGGGATCGTACGGCAGCGACGCGGTGCGGGTAAAGGCGATCTCGCGCGGCGGGCGCCCGTCGATGCGCACCTGCCGCCCGCCGGCGTAGAAGCTGCCGAAATCGGCCAACGCCAGCGGCGGGGAAAACGTCTGATTTATTTCTTGACCAGCGGGCATTGGCTTTCCGACAGGGGCCAGGCGAGGGTATCGCCGGCAATGGTGCGCACGATGTTGTAGTAGTCCCAGGGCGCCTTGGACTGGGCCGGCGATTTCACCTGCGCCAGCATCATGTCGCGCACGACCAGGCCGTCTTCGCGGATGTGCGCGTTCAGGCTGAAGGCGTCGTCGATGGGCAGCGATTTCATCTTGGCCATCACCGCGTCCGAATTCGTCGTGCCGGCTGCCTGCACGGCGCGCAGGTAATGGCGCACCGAACTGTAGACCCCCGCCTGCAGGAAGGTGGGCGGGCGGCCCAGGCGGGCCTCGAACTTCCTGGTGAAGGCGCGCGTGCCGTCATTCATGTCCCAGTAGGAGGGCACCGTCAGGTAGGTCTGCTGCGCGGCTTGCAGGCCCAGGCTGTGCACGTCGGTGATCAGCAGCAGCATCGCCGCCAGCTTCTGGCCGGCGCCGGTGATGCCGAATTCAGCCGCCTGCTTGATCGCCGAAATGGTGTCGCCGCCTGCGTTGGCCACCGCGATGATCTGTGCCTTGGACGCCTGCGCCTGCAACAGGAACGAGGCAAAGTCCGACGCATTGAGCGGATGGAACACGGTGCCCACGACCTCGCCGCCATTGGCTTTCACCACCGCTTCGGTGTCGGCGGCCAGCTGCTTGCCGAAGGCATAGTCGGACGCCAGGATGAACCAGCGCTTGTTGCCTTCGTTGACGACGGCGGTGGCCGTGCCGCGCGACAGCGCATAGGTGGTGTAGGTCCATTGCACGCCGTAGGGCGAGCATTGCGCCTGCGTCAGCGCCGTGGTGCCAGGGCTGGAAAACAGCACCAGCTTTTTCTTGTCGCGCGCGATGCCCTGCACCGCCAGCGCCACCGACGAATTGGGCACGTCCACCACCACGTCCACGCCGTCGGTGTCGTACCACTTGCGCACCATGCCGCTGCCGATGTCGGGCCGGTGCTGGTGGTCGCCGGACACCAGCGATACCGGCTTGCCGAGCACGCTGCCGCCCAGTTCTTCGATGGCCAGGCGGGCCGCCTCGACGGACCCGCGGCCGGTGGCGTCGGCGGTGACGCCGGCCATGTCGGTCAGGACGCCGATCTTCACGCCATCGGCGTCATTGGCCAGTGCAGAGGCGCCGGCAAGCGCCAGGCACAGGCCCAGCGCCGTGCGGCGCAGCAATTGCTGTCTCATGTGTCTTCCACCCTTGGATACCGCCGTCGGCGGCGAATTATTGTGGGGGAAGTGTAGCCCGCGGCAAGCGCCGTGGAACGTTGACCGACCCTAGGGACGACCCCATGAAAAACGCCCCGGCCGGTGCGGTTCGGGGCGTCTTGGCGACTGCGGTTCAGGTGCGGGTCAGTTGCCGCGCGCCTTCGGGATCAGTTGGTTCACTTCCTTCAGGGCGCCTTCGTAGCTGTTGCCCGCCAGCACCGGCGAGGTCATGAACTTGCCGCCCACGGCGAACGAGGGCGTGCCGTCGATGCGGTAGGCCTCGGCCAGCTGGTTGGCGCGTTGCACCTGGGTCTGGACGCTGAACGAATCGAACACCGAATCGAACTTGGCGCGGTCCACGCCTTGCGCGGCGGCCCACTCGCCCATGGCCTTCTTGTCGATCAGGCGCTTGTGTTCGCCGTGAATGGCGGTGAAGACCTTGGCGTGCAGGTCGGGGCGGTCCAGGGCGAGCAGGGTGTAGTACAGCTGTTGCAGGGGCTTCATGCCGGCATTGAAGGCAATGGGCACTTGCTTGAGCACCACGTCGGCCGGGGCGGTCTTGGCCCAGTCTTCAACCATCGGCTCCATGGCGGCGCAATGCGGGCAGGTGTACGCGAAGAATTCCAGCACTTCCACCTTGCCCGGGGTGTCGGACGGCAGCGGCGGATTGATGGCGACGTAGGCCTGGGTGCCTTGGGCGTGGCTGACCGGGCTGAAGAACGCGGTGGCGGTCAGCGCGGCGGCTGCCAGGATGCGGATGAGCTTGGGGGACAGCATGGATGATGTTCCTGAACAAAAAGGTTACAGACAGGGCCGGGCCCGGATAAGTTCAATCAAAAACCATGATCGGCGCGCCGGATTACTGGCGCACCACCGCTGTTTCAATCTTGTTTTCACCCAACCGGCCGCGAGCGCGGTTCATGTCGTCCAGGCGGGCAAACGGCCCCACGCGGACGCGGTTGATGGCCTTGCCGTTCACTTCGGCCTTTTGCACCGCCACGGGCAAGCCCAGCAGGATGATGCGGGCCTTGAGGGATTCGGCATCGTCCTGGCCGCGGAACGCGCCCGCTTGCAGGTAGTACGAGCCATTGGCCGATGCCGCCGGGGCGGACGACGCGGCCGGCGCCTTGGCCGCGGGTGCCGGCGTGGGCGCCAACTTGGCGATGGGCGTGGGCGGTGCGCTGGCCGCCGGGGCGGGCGCGGCCGCGGGGGCGTTGTTGGACGTCGGCAGCGTGGCGATCAGGGCGCCCAGGTCGTCGGACTTGCCGGCCGGTGTGGTGCCGGCCCCGGGCAGCGGCGCGGGCGCCGTGGCGGTGGGGCCGGTGGGCGGGGTGCCCGCCGCGCCGTCGCGGCCATACAGGCCGGCGTTGGGGTCCGGCGCCTGGCGCGGGTCGGGCAGCTTGCCTGCGTCGCCCTGCCGGCTGGCGCGGTCCACGAAGGGCACGGGCGCCTTGGTGACGTAGAACGCCACGACAGCGGCCACGATCAGCCCGATGAGCAATCCGGCCAGCGCCCCGTAAAGGGTGCTGCCGCTTTCGCCTGACCGGCGGGTGGGTTTGCGCTTGGTCGCCATGTACCGATGTTACATCCGCTCGGGGGCGGACACGCCCAGGAGCTCAAGGCCGTTGGCCAGCACCTGGCGCGTGGTCGAGGCCAGGCGCAGGCGCGCCAGCTTCAGCGCGGTGTCGTCGACCAGCACGCGTTCGGCGTTGTACCAGGCATGGAAGTCGGACGCGCAGTCGCGCAGCCAGAACGCGATGTGGTGCGGAGCCAGTTCCTGCGCGGCCAGGGCCACGATCTGGGGGAATTCGGCCAGGCGCTGCATCAGCGCGAATTCGGTCGGGGCCGTCAACAGGGACGCATCGGCCGCCGCGACATCTGCCGCCGGCATGCCGGCGTTGTTCACCACCGAGCAGATGCGCGCGTGGGCGTACTGGATGTAATAGACCGGGTTTTCGTCGCTCTTGGACAGGGCCAGGTCGACGTCGAACACGAATTCGGTGTCGGCGCGGCGCTGGATCAGGAAGTAGCGCACGGCATCGCGGCCGACCCAGTCGATCAGGTCGCGCATGGTGACGTAGCTGCCCGCGCGCTTGGAGATCTTGACCTCTTGCCCGCCGCGCATGACCTTGACCATCTTGTGCAGCACGTAGGACGGGTAGTCCTTGGGAATGCCCTCTTCCAGTGCCTGCAGGCCAGCGCGCACGCGCGCCACGGTGCCGTGGTGGTCGCTGCCCTGGATGTTCACGGCGCGGTGAAAGCCGCGTTCCCATTTGGCCTTGTGGTAGGCCACGTCCGGCACGAAGTAGGTGTAGCCGCCTTCGCTCTTGCGCATGACGCGGTCTTTGTCGTCGCCCGTGCCCAGCTCGGTGGTGCGCAGCCACAGCGCGCCGCCTTCTTCATAGGTATGGCCGCCGTCGATCAGCGCCTGCACGGTGGCTTCGACGCGGCCGGACGTGTAGAGCGAGCTTTCCAGGTAGTAGTTGTCGAACACCAGGCCGAAGGCTTGCAGGTCCAGGTCTTGTTCGCGGCGCAGGTAGGCCACGGCGAAGACGCGGATGTCGTCCAGGCTGTCGAGGTTGCCGGTGGCGGTGACGGGTTCGCCGTCCGAGGCCTGGATGGTCTTGCCGGCCTGGAAGTCGCGGGCGATGTCGGCGATGTAGTCGCCCTTGTAGCCGTCGGCCGGCCAGTCGGGCGAGTCGGTCGTCAGGCCGCGGCCGCGGGCCTGTACGCTGATCGCCAGGTTCTCGATCTGGTTGCCGGCGTCGTTGTAGTAGAACTCGCGCGTGACGTCCCAGCCGATGGCGTCGTACAGGCGGCACAGGGCGTCGCCCAGCGCGGCCTGGCGGGCATGGCCCACGTGCAGCGGGCCGGTGGGGTTGGCCGACACGAATTCGACCAGGATCTTCTCGCCGGCCCGAGGGGCGCGGCCAAAGGCGGCGCCCTGCTCGGCCACGGCGGCGATGACGGCCTGGCGGGCGGCGGCGGTGACGCGCAGGTTGATGAAGCCGGGGCCGGCGATTTCAGCGCTTTCGACCAGATCGCGGGCGCCGGGCTGGGCCAGCAGCGCCTCGACGATGGCCTGGGCCAGCTCGCGCGGGTTGCGCTTGGCCGGCTTGGCCAGCTGCATGGCCACGTTGGTGGCAACGTCGCCGTGGGCGGCGACCTTGGGGCGCTCCAGCAGCACGGTGGCCTGGGCGTCGGGCAGGCTTTGCGCAACGGCGGCCTGGATCAGGGAAATAAGCTGTTTTTGTTGCTCGGGGAGCATGGGCGTCTGGAGAAGTTCTGGGTGGGTGACGAAGGCGGCGACGGGTCGCGGCCGGGCCGGCGGCCCGCGCGAACACCCCGGCGGAGCCTGGGGGCGGGAATCGGTGCGGCCGGCGGGGCGCATCCGCGTACGGGCGCCGGATTCTCGGTCGCTGCGGTTCCTGCCGTCACGGGAATCTCCTGAATCATAGCTTGATTTGGCGGCCACCACCGGCGGCTGGGCCTGTCCAAGACGGCCTGGCGCGCCAGGTCAGTTGGCATCTCCGGGACGTTGCGGTAGTGTAGAGAAGGCATTCTATGTAGGAGACGGGAATATGCTGATTACATTTCATTCCAAAGTCGTGGCAGAAGTCCTGATGCTTACTGACCATGCTGGCGCCCTGCTGCACGCGGCGGGCAAATCCTTCGGCGACAAGATCCCCGAACGCGGCGTGTTCACCGTTGACCAGCTCGGCCCGGCCATCCAGGGCATCGAGCGGGCCATCGACGAATCGCTGGGCCAGGGCCACCCCGCCGACGAAGAAGACGAAGACCAGGCCCCGGTGCCCCCCATGGCGCGCGCGGTCGGCCTGAAAGAGCGGGCGTTCCCCTTGCTGGACATGATGCGCCAGTCGCAGGCCGCCGGCGCCGAAGTCACCTGGGAAGTGTCCCGCGGCTGGTAGGCAATGTCGCCGGACGGACAATCTGTCCGGCGCTTTTTGCCTATCTTCGTGTTGCCGTCTCTTTGCGGCTGACGCCATTTCAAGGAATCCCTGCCATGCGCAGCGACATCACGATTGTTTTCGACCCCCGGCGCTCGCTGGACCTCTCGGCCAACGTCGAACCCAGCCCGCAGCGCCAGAACCAGGCCCGCGACTGGTTCGACGGCGCCTGGGAAACCCTGGGCTGCGAACCCCTGCGTCCCAGCGGCAAGGTGCTGCTGCTGGACAAGGTGCTGGGCGTGGCCGACGCGCTGGGCTACGACACCCTGTCCACCGACGAAAAAGAAGCGCGCGAATTCGCCGAGAACCTGGCGCTGGCGCTGGAGCGTCCCCGCATCACCGTGGATCTGCCCGGCCTGACGGTCGGCTACTGACCTGACGGGGCGGCATTCGCCCGCCCGCTGTCGACGCCGGGTCCGGCCAGCGATCCGGCCCTTCCCGACGCTTTTCGCCGCCTGCCGCGGCCTGCCCCCGCACGGAACCAATCCGGGCCTGCCGTTACTCACGGGCAAGGATGGCTTGCGCCATCCCTTGATTTCCTTCTTGCGGAACCCGTGACATGAGCCAGGATCGCTATCTCGCCCTGTTGCGCGCCCATGCGCGCCGCCGCCCCGACCACGCCGATGTGGTGCAGGCGCAGGCGGTCCTCATCGACGGGCGCCGCATCAGCTTGTGGTTCGAGCCCGCCGGGCCTGACGCCGACCCGGACGATGGCCAGTTGCTGTGCCGCACCGACGTGGCGCGTTTTCCGGGTGGGCCGTCGAACGCGGTCTGCCGGCTGCTGCTGCAGGCCAACAATCTCTGGGCCGGCACCCACGGCGCCACGCTGGGCCTGCGCGGGCCGGACACCGTCATGCTCAGCGCCGCGCGGCGGATCGGTTCATTGACGCCGCCCACGCTGGACGCCCTGCTGGCGAGCCTGCACGTCGACGCGCTGACCTGGGCGGCGCAACTGACACGCCCGACGGCTCGCGCGAGCGCCGACGCGGGCCTGTTGCATCTGCGCGCCTGACCCTGCCGGAGCCCCCGTCCATGTCCGAAGAACGCTATCACGCAGCCCTGGCCGACCTTGCCCATCACATCGGTGTGGACGGCCAGGCGCTGGCCGCCCACCAGGAATTGGTCATCGACGGCACCGCCATCGCGCTGGCCTGCGTCAACGACGGGCTGGGCGGCGCCATCGAAGGTGCTTGCCGCGTCGGCGCGCAGCCCTTGCCGGCCGACCCGCCCGCGGGCCTGCTGCCCATGCTGTTGCAGGCCAATACCTTGGGTCCGGCCACCCGCGGCGGCACGCTTGGCCTGCAGCAATCCGGCCACCTGGTGTTGGCCCGGCGGCTGCCGCTGGACACCGCACCCGAGGGCCTGGCCCGCGCCTGGCGCGATCTTGCCGACGCCTCGGTCCAATGGGCCGCCGCCATCGACCAAGGGTTGGGCGACGACGCCGGCCCCCGCTGAACCCGCTACGCGACAGGAACGAACCATGTCCCGCTATCAGACGCTGCTTGAAGACTATGCCCGCCTTGTCGGCCTGTCACCGGTCGAGGAGTGGGTGGCCAATCAGGAATTGGTCATCGCCGACATCGTCGTCGGCCTGTCGGCCGAAGGCGACGCCGACGCGGGCGACATCGCCTTCTTCGCCACCCTGGGCCGGCCGGCGCCGCAGGTCGCCCGCGACCAGCTGTTGCAGCTGATGCTGGAAGCCAACGCCTTGTGGGTCGGCACCGGCGGCTGCACCCTGGGCCTGCAACCGGGCACCGGCGCCGTGCTGTTGTGCGCCCGCGCCCCGCTGGCCCTGTGCGATGCCCGGGCGCTGGCCGCCGCGCTGGATGCCTTCGCCGATGTCGCGTTGCTGTGGCGCGATGTCGTGCAGGGCCGGGTCACGCCGCAACTGCCGCAATTGGCCGCCTGACCGGGAGCGCCGCCATGTTCATCAATCCCAATGCGGGCCGCGTGGTGGGCGGTGACGTTCCGTCGCCGCAGGACACGCCCGGCAGCACGACGTCGCGGACCGGATCGTCGCCGCAACCTGGCCAGGGCGGGCTGCAAGGCGCGATGGTGTCGGTGGGCGAAGGCGGCACGACCGCGCTGCGCGATGACGCGGCGCAGAGCCGCGGCTGGTTCGGCGGCGTGTTGTCCGCCTTCTGGCAGGCCGCCGAGGACTTCACCGCCGCGATGCACGGCGACCCGTTCGACGACGATGCCGAGGTCCGTTCCGACAGCGATGTCCAGGACGAGGTGCGCACCGAGGTCGATGAGGACGACACGCTGACCGAGGTGGATGACGACGAAGAAGAAGAATTCTTCGAGTGCGACGACGATGGCGTCGCCGCGTACAACGCCCGCCAGCAGGAACGCCAGGCGATGTCCGGCGAGCCGACGGGCCAGTCCCAGGCGTCGGCCCTGGACGAGGTGCCGATCCTGCCGCTGTCCGCCCTGCTGGGCGATAGCGACGAGGTGCAGGGGGTACGCATCGAGGCCGATACGCCACCCGCGCGCGAGTCGGTGCAGCAGCAGACGCAGCAGCAACAGGAAGGCATCATGGGCCGCCTGCTGCGATACGGCGGCAATGCGCTGGGGGCGGTGACGTCCACGGTGACCAGCACGGCCTCGAGCGTGGCGCGCACGGTCGGCGGCTATCTGCCGGGCGGTGGCACGTCGGTGACCGAAAGCGCCAGCCTCGCCGCCAGCACGCCGGTATCCGAGCGCAATCTGGCGCGCGCGGGTGAAGTCGCGGGCAAGATCGACGAGCAGATGGCCAAGCTCAACGAGCATCTGCGCCTTATGGGCGGCGGCGGCGATGCGCTGCGCGTGCCCGACGGCGAACGGCTCAACGCACCCACCCTGTCGACCTGGGACACGCTGTCGCGCTGGAATCACCAGGCGCGCGGCGCCTTGTCCGCGGGGCTGACCACGCTGGGGTGGACCACCGCCGCGGTGGCCATCCCCACCGCGACCAGCGTCATCACCACGCCGATGGCCCTGTCGCCGACTTCCATCGGCATCAACGCCACCGCCATGCTCGGGGGCGCCTATCTAGGTCTGACCGCGCTGCGCGACTTTCCCGAGCTGGCCAGCAACCGGGCGGCGCTCAGCCTGGTCGAGAGCACGCTGCAATCGCTGCAACCGCAGTTCAAGGAACTGGACAACCTGATCGCCCAGGAAGCATCGCGCCAGACTGCCACCGACCGCACGATGCTCGTGTCGCTGGAACGCGCCCCGCGCCTGGACGCGCTGCAACGCGAATTGGCGCAGGTGGGCGAAGCGCTCAAGACCGCGCCGTCGACGCCCGCCCAAGGCATCGAGCCGCGCCACCCCGTGGCCCTGAGTGATGGCCAGGCACGCACGCAGACACTCAGCCTGGCGGGGCGTGCCAAGTCGGCGTTCCAGTCGTTCTTCGGCTCGATCGCGCGCGGCCTGTCCAGTGCCGGGCGCTTCCTGGCCGACCTGCCCAACGTGCCGGGCCGCCTGCTCGAACGCCGTGCGGCGGGCAAGAGCGAACTGGCCTATACCCAGGGCGCCGGCCGCAGTGCGCTCGGCATCCTGTCTGCGCCGCGTGACGGCGGCATCGTGCAGGGGGGCGTCGACGTGCGGGTGATGCAGCGCGCCGCCGATGCGGGGGGCGCCAGCCTGGCCCTGACCGACGTGCGTCGCCAATTGCATATCGGCGAAAACCTGACGCACGCCCTGCGCGCCAGCGACAAACCCGCCTTCGGCGCGATCGCGGTGGGCGAAGGGACGCAGCAGGTCGCGGCCACGGCCAACCTGACCACGGCGCGCGCCATGGCCTGGTACTTTGCCGCCGCCGCGGACGCGCAGGAAAGCGGCAGCACCCAGCCGCCCGCCGTCACGCGCAACGCGGACGGCAGCCTGTCGGTGGCCGACCCCGACCGCAAGCTGTACAGCTTCCTGATGCATGCGCCGTCGGTGCACACCGGCGCCATGGCGGGCGAAGACGGCACGCGGGAACCGGGCCGGTTGACGCTGGACGACCATCGCCGCGGCTTTCCGGACGGTGCGCGCGGCATGCAGTTCGAAACTGCGTTGAATGACGACGGAGGTACCGAGCTGCGCATCCGCTTCGTGGCCGAGCGTGCGCAACCGGTGTTCACGCCGTTGGCCAACGAGCACGACGTGTTGCTGTCGATGTACCAGGCGCTGCACAGCCCGGCGCAAACGGCCGAGCGGCAGGCGGACTTCTCGGGATGGTCGCGCGAGCGGCTGGAGGCGCATCAGTCGTCGCTGATCGCTGCCTTGCAGCGCGAGACGACCCTGATGGCGGGCGACCAGCAGCAGATCCGCGAGCTGCGCGATTGGCAGAACCCGGCCTTCCTGGCGGGCAGGGCCTAGCGTCCGCAGGGGCGGGACGTCAGTCCCACCCCGGTGCCAGATCAGCGGATGCCCGCCCGCATGAACGACTGCACGAACTGGCGCTGGAACAGCAGGAAGGCGATCAGCAAGGGCGCCGCCGACATCAGCGTGGCGGCGGTGATCACCGACCAGTCGATGCCCTGGTCGGTCGACGAGAACACCTGCAGTCCGACCGTCAGCGGCCGCGATTCGACCGAGTTGGTGATGATCAACGGCCACAGGAAGTTGTTCCAGTGGTGGCTGACCGACACCAGGCCATAGGCCACGTAGATCGGCTTGGCCAGCGGCACGTACACCTTCCACAGGATCTGCAGGGCATTGGCACCTTCCATGCGCGCGGCCTCTTCCAGTTCGCGCGGCACCGTCTTGAACGTCTGGCGCAACAGGAAGATGCCGAAGGCGGATGCGAAGTACGGCAGGCCGATGGCGAACACGGTGTCGCGGATGCCCAACTGGCTCATCGAGCGGTAGTTTTCCACCAGCAGCACGTCCGGCATGATCATCAGCTGCAGCAGCACCAGCATGAAGACGAAGTCGCGGCCACGGAACTCGAAGCGCGCAAAGGCATAGCCGGCCAGTGTCGACAGCACCAGTTGCGCGGCCAGCACCATCGTCACGAGCAGGAAGGTGTTGGCGAAATAGCGCGGAAACGGCGCTGCCTGCCAGGCCCGCGCGAAGTTATCCAGCGTCAGCGGGGCGAACAGATCAAAGCGCGTGGCGTAGGCCGGCGGATGGAACGCCGCCCACATGGCATAGGCCAGCGGCAGAATCCACAACAGGCCCAGCGCCCAGGCGCCCAGGGTATCGAGCTTGTCTTTCATTGATAGTGCGTCCTGCGGTCCAGCCAGCGGAACTTGATCAGCGCGGTCAGTGCCAGCACCACCAGCAGCACGACGGTCAGCGTCGCGGCGTAGGCGGTATCCCAGAAGCTGAAGCCCACCTGGTAGATGTAATACAGCAACAGCGTGCTGGCGTTGTCGGGCCCGCCGCGGGTCATCACCACCACGTGGTCGACCAGCCGGAAGGCATTGATCAGCGCGTTGATCAGCACGAACAGCGTGGTGGGCATCAACAGCGGCCAGAGCACGCGCCGGAAATACTGCCAGCGCGACGCCCCTTCCAGCATGGCGGCTTCACGCAGCGACGGCGATACCGTCTGCAAGGCAGCCAGGTAGAAGATCATGAAGAAGCCCGATTCCTTCCACACGGTCACCAGCATCAGCGCGGGCAGCGCGGTTTCGCGATTGCCCAGCCAGTTGGGGCCGGGCGAGCCGAACAGCTGCATCACCTGCGCGATCAGCCCGTACTGCGGCGTGTAGAAGAACAGCCAGATGTTGGCCACCGCCACCATGGGCAGCACGGTCGGCGTGAAATACGCCATCCGCAGAAAGCCGCGGCCGCGCAGGTTGCGGTTCACCCACAGCGCCATGACCAGCGCAATGCCGATCGAGGTCGGAATGGTGCCCAGCGCAAACCACAGGTTGTTCCACAGCGACTGCCAGAATACCGGGTCGTCGCGCATGACCGCGTAGTTGTCCAGCCCGACGAAGCGGGCCGGGCGCGCGCCCTTGGGGGTTGAATAGAAGCTGTGCCAAAGCGTCGCCAGCGCCGGGTAATGCGTGAACGCGGCGAGCAGCACGATGGCTGGCAGCAACAGCAGCCAGCCATAAAGCGCATTCAAAGAGCGGCTCATCGTGCTTGGCGGTCTACTTGTAGGAACGCAGGATGCGGTCGGCTTCGCGCTGGGCGTCCGTCAGCGCCTGCTGGGGCGTCTTGGAACCCGTCAGCGCCGCTTGCAGGGCGTCGTTCAGGGTCTTGGTGACGCGCTGGTTCTCGTGGGTCGAGAATTCGGCCACGCTGACCTGCAACTGGTCGCGCGCCACGGCGGCGGCCGGCACTTCCTGCGCATACTTCTTCATCTTCTCGGTCTGCCAGGCGGCCGGCGTCACGGCGACGTAGCCGGTGGCGATGCTCCAGTCAGCCGCGCGTTCCGGCGTGGTGGCCCACTGCGCGAACTTCAGCGCGGCCTGCTGCTGCTCGGGCGTGCCGCTCTTGAAGATGTAGAAGTTGCCGCCGCCGGTCGGGCTGCCGCCGCGTTTTTGCTGCGGCATCATCGCCACGCCGAACGGGAAGTCGGCGTTCTTGCGGATGTTGGTCAGGTTGCCGGTGGTGGTCCAGATGATGGCGGCCTTCTTTTCCAGGAAGTCCTTGGGCGTGGTGCCCCAGTCGATCGTGCCGGTGGGCATGACCTTGTGCTTGGCCGACAGGTCACGCCAGTACTGGGCGGCTTCCACCACGGCCGGCTTGTCCAGGTAGACCTCGTTGCCGGCCTCGTTCATGAGGATCGCGCCGTTGGGCGTGGTCAGGGCCTGGAACAGCCAGTAGGCGAACGCGCCGCCCGACGGGATCTCGATGCCCCACTGCGTCGTGTTGCCGGAAGCGTCCTGGCGGGTCAGCTTCTTGCCGTACTCGACCAGTTCGGCCCAGGTGGCGGGCGCGCGCTCGGGGTCCAGGCCGGCGGCCTTGAACAGGTCCTTGTTGTAGTACATGACGATGGTCGAACGCTGGAACGGAATGCCCCAGGTGTGTCCGCCCGTGCGGCTGTTCTGCATGAAGGCGTCATAGAAGCCGCCCAGCCACTGCTTGTCGGCATCGCTCTTGGCCAGCGAATCCACCGGCACGATCGCGTCTTCGTCGATCAGCGTGAACATGTCGGTGGACAGCAGCACGGCCAGTTGCGGCGGGGTGCCGCCCTTCAGGGCGGTCAGGGCCTTGGCGATCGAATCCTGGTAAGAACCCGCGTAGATCGGCTTGATCCTGATGTTGGGGTTTTCTTTCTGGAAGTCCGCCACCATGTCGTCGACGATCTTGGTGATGGGGCCGCCCACGGCGACCGGGTAATAGAACTCCACTTCGACGGGCTTTTGCTGTGCCTGCACGGGCAGCGACAGGCAGGCCGCGGCAAGGCTGGCGGCCAGGGTCTTCAGTACGATGCGTCGCATGATTGCGTTTCCTTTCCTGTGGATTGGGCGTCTTTCAGCGCCCGACGGTGTTGATGACCGCCGAATCGGCGGCAAAGAAATGCTGTTGCTCGACCGGCCACGACAGGCGCAGGGCCTCGCCGGCGCGGGCGCGCAGGTGTCCGCCTACGCGCACCGCCACGCCGCTGGTATCGCCGACCCGGCACACCACGATGGAGTCGGCGCCGAAGTATTCGACGCTTTCCACGGTGGCGGCGAGGCCGTCGTCGTCGATGCGGATGTGTTCGGGCCTCACGCCCAGCTTGGCGGCGCCGGCCGGCGCGCCGGCCACGGCGGGGCCGTGGCTGCCGGCGATCACCGTGGCGCCGTGCAGCGTCGCCAGGCCGATCAGGTTCATGGGCGGCGTGCCGATGAAACGCGCCGCGAATTCGCTGGCGGGGCGGGCGTACAGGCCGTCCGGCGTGTCGTGCTGTTCGATCTGGCCACCGCGCAGCAGCACCACCTGGTCGGCCATGCTCATGGCTTCGGTCTGGTCGTGCGTGACGTACACCATCGTGATGCCCAGGTCTTGCTGCAACGCGCGGATCTCGCGGCGCATTTCATGGCGCAGCTGGGCATCCAGGTTGGAAAGGGGTTCATCCATCAGGCACACCGGCGCTTCGGAAATCACTGCGCGGCCCAGCGCCACGCGCTGTTGCTGCCCGCCCGACAATTGCGACGGCTTGCGGTCCAGCAGGTGGCCCAGGCCCAGCAGCGAGGCCACGCGCTGCAGGCGGCGGTCGAAATCGCGCGCCGGCTCCTTGCGGACCTTCAGGCCGAACAGGATGTTCTCGCGCACCGACAGGTGCGGAAACAGCGCATACGACTGGAACACCATCGAAATGCGGCGCTTGGCCGGCGGCAGCTGCGTCACGTCGCGGTCGCCGATGCGGATGGTGCCCGAGGTGGGCGTGTCCAGGCCGGCGATCATGCGCAAGGTCGTGGACTTGCCGCAACCCGACGGGCCCAACAAAACAGTGAAGCTGCCTGCCGGTACCGTGAAGCTGACGCCGTGGATGGCGGCCGCGTTGCCGTACTGCTTGGTGAGGTTATCCAGAACGATGGATGACATGCTGTCTCGTAGATCTAATTGTTAGATCCGCCCCGTGTCGCGTGCAATGAAATCCTTTTCATTGTGCAGCGCAAACATGACGGACATATGGCATTGTGTTTGTAATCGAGAATCCCGCTTCAGGCGAAGGGATACGGGCCGGGGTATTCCCCAATCACCGCGTGGTGCGTCACCAGGGCATCGTCGTGCCACCAGTGCAGCTGGTAGCCCGGCGGTTCCATGATGTATTGCAAGGTCGGGCGCTCGCCCAGTTCCAGCGCCAGCTGATGCGCGGTGCCCGGACAGGTCGATGCAATGGTGCCGCCGAAACGCCGGAAGATGGTGCGGTGCAGGTGACCGCAGAGCACGCGTTCCACGTTCGGATAACGCGCCACGATCTGTTCCAGTTCAGGCGCACCCGCCAGCAGGCCGATCGCGTCCATGTGCTCGATGCCCGTCTGGAACGGCGGGTGGTGCATCAGCACCAGCGTCGGTCGGCCCGGCTGCTCCGCCAGGCGCGCCGCCAGCCAACCCAGGCGGTCCGCACACAACTCGCCGTGGCTTTTCATGGGCACCACGGTATCCAGCGCCAACAGGCGCAGCGGATAGGTCTCCACGGCATACTGGATGAACGGCCCCTGCCCTTGCAGGTAGCCGTGGTCCGGGAATGCGGCGCGCAGTTCGGCGCGGTCGTCATGATTGCCGGGCAGGAGGAAATACGGAATCTCCAGCGCCTGCAATTGATCGCGCAGCGCCTGGTATTCGTGGGGCTTGCCCAGGTCGGTCAGGTCGCCGGTGATCAGCACGCAATCGGGACGCGGCGTAAGCGCATTGAGCGCGCGCACCGCCGGCCCCAGGAAGGCGGCGGGGTCGATGATGCCGTAGGCCTTGTCGCCTGGCGTGCGCATGTGCAGGTCGGTGATCTGGGCGATAAGCATGGCGGATATCTCTTGCGGGGGATCTGGAAAAGGAAATCAGCGGCGCACGGGCGCAGCGGTACCGCCGACGACGATGCAGTGCGGCAGGCGGTTCGACTGCGGCGGTTGGCCATGGATCTGCGCCAGCAGGTTCGAACAGGCGGCCTGGCCGATGCCGTCGCTGGGTTGCGCCACGGTGGTCAGCGGCGGCGTCAGCAAGGCGCCGAAACGCATGCCATCAAAGCCGCAGACGGAAATGTCGTTGGGTACCGACAGGCCCAGCGCCACGAGATCGGCGATGACGGCGGTGGCCAGCAGGTCGTTCGAGCAGAACAGCGCCGTGGGCGCCTGTTTGCCGCGCAGCGCGGCCTTCAGGGCCTCGGCGTCGCTGCCCGTGTGGGAATTCATGGCGATGTGCTGGATGGGTTCCAGGCCCAGCTTCTTGGCGCAGGCGCGGGCGCCCATCAGGCGGCGGCGGGCGCGGTCGGAGGCCGTCAGCGGGCCGGTCACGATGGCAATGCGACGATGCCCCAGCGCCGCCAGGTGCGACACCATGTCGATGGCGGCGGCGCGATTGTCGACCGACGCATACGGATGCGCGGCCGACTCGTTGTAGACCAGCACGTAGGGCATGCCGGCGCTGTCCAGGTCGTCCAGCGTGGCGCTGCGCGCGGCATCCGCCACGGTCAGGATCAAGCCGTCGACCTGGTGGTCGATCAGGCCCTGCACCGCGGCCGATTCCACCGCGGGGTCATAGCCGGTGGCGGTCAGCATGACGCTGTAGCCGGATTCGCGGGCGCGCCTTTCGGCCCCTTCGAAACATTCGGCGAAAACGGGATTGGACAGCGTGGGCAGGATCAGGCCGATGGTGCGCGTGCTGCCCGAACGCAGGCTGCGGCCCACGCGGTTGGGCCGGAAGCCCGCGCGCTTGGCGATGGCGCGGATGTGCGCCAACGTATCGGGGTGCACGATCTCCGGCTGATTGAAGGCGCGCGAAACCGTGGCGGGTGACACCCCCGCTTTACGGGCCACTTCGATAATGGAAAAGCGGGGTGATGCGCGCGACACCATGTCTACATTGCTGCCGGTTTGCTGAAAACGTTTTCATCTTACAAGACAATTATGACCTTTGTGTTGCACGCGTTTGCGCTATGCTGGTAACCACGCAACAACAGAAAGCCAAGGCGCGACGCCAGCGGAAATGCCCGGAAAAACGTAGTTTTTCAGTGCTTCTCCCAATTGACGCGACGCGCACAATGGCTGGGTTTGTCACAACCGGCGCGCATCATGTCGCGGCCGATCGGGATAAACCCCAGGTCAAGGGGACCGGGTGCGTAAGTATCAGTACCGCGCATATCGCGCGGCACCGGGATAGAGGAAAGGATCATGTCTACTGCCTTAAACAGACTTGGCGCGCTTGAAGCCGCGCGCAAGCTGCAACGGCGCGAATTGACTGCGGTGCAATTGGTGCGTGCCTGCTTTGCGCGCATCGAGCAACGCGAAAACACCGTCCACGCCTGGACGGCGCTGCAGAAGCAGGCCGCCCTGGACCATGCGGAAGCGCTCGACCGCGGTGCCCTGCGCGGGCCGCTGCACGGCCTGCCGATAGGCGTGAAAGACCTGTTCGATACCGCCGACCTGCCGACCCGCTATGGCTCGCCCATCTACGAGCGGCACAATCCGGGTCTGGACGCCGCTGCCGTCGCCCTGTGCCGGCACGCCGGCGCCGTGGTCATCGGCAAGACGGTCACCACCGAATTCGCCACTTACCAGGCCGGGCCCACGCGCAATCCGCGCAACGAGGCCTACACGCCCGGCGGCTCGTCCAGCGGTTCGGCCGCGGCCGTGGCCGACGACATGGTGCCCTTCGCGCTCGGTTCGCAGACCGCGGGCTCCATCGTTCGTCCCGCATCGTATTGCGGCATCGTCGGCTTCAAGCCCACCTTCGGCGCCATTCCGCGTGCCGGCGTGAAAAGCCTGGCCGAATCGCTCGATACCGTAGGCGGTTTTGCTCGCTCGGTGCCTGACGTCGCCTTGTTTGCATCCGTGCTGATGCGCGATCCGCGCATGTTGGACCTGGCCTACGACGGCAAGCCGCGCGTGGGCATGTACCGCAGCCTGCAGTGGCGTCACGCGCAAGCCGAAACCAAGGAAGCCTTCGCCCAGGCCGCGGCCACGCTGTCGCGCGCCGGCGCCCAGGTCGAAGAAGTGCCGCTGCCGCCCGAAGACTGCATGCTGGTACAGCTGCATTCGGACATCATGGCATTCGAGGCCTCGCAGTCGCTTGCCTACGAGCGGCTGGAACACGCCGCGCAGCTCAGCGCCAAGATCCAGGCGATTCTCGAGGCGGGCTCGCAGATCACCGCCGAAGAACACATCAAGAACCTGGCGCGGGCCGCGGACGCGCAGGCCCGGGTCGACCGCTGGTTCGACAAGTACGACATCCTGCTCGCGCCCAGCGCCAGTGGCGAGGCGCCCTTCGCCGATCTGGGCACGGGCGATCCGCAGTTTTCCCGGGCCTGGACGCTGTTCGGCCTGCCGAGCCTGAACCTGCCCTTCGCCACCGGCCCGCAGGGGTTGCCCGTGGGTCTGCAGCTGATCGGCCCCCGCTACGACGACCATCGCACCTTGGCCATCGCCGCCTGGGTGCATGAACGCCTGCTGGCCGCGCGTGAACCCGATATCGGTGCGTCCGACATGTGGCCGCGCGGCTGATTTCGCGCGGCCCGCGCCTCGCGCAAACAGAAAGCCCGCCGGATACAGGCGGGCTTTTTCTTGTGCAGCACGGCCTCATGGTAAGAGGCCGGCGTTGGGGGGCGACGGCGGTAAGCCCGCCCCCTGCTTCCGGGTTGCGGATCACGCGGCCTCGGCGGCCTCTTGTTCGGTGGTGGCGACGGCGCCCGCGTTGATGTGGCGGTTCACGGCGCTCAGCACGGCCTGGAAGGACGCGGTCACGATGTCGCGGTCGATGCCTACGCCAAAGCCCGTGCTGGATTCACCGACGCGCAGTTCCACGTAGGATGCGGCGCGGGTGTCGGTACCGGTGCCGATGGCGTGCTCGTGGTAGTCCATGATGCGCACCGGCACGTCCAGCGCGGCCACGAAGGCCGAGATCGCGCCGTCGCCCTTGCCCGTCACGATGCGGCGTTCGCCGTTGTATTCGAGTTCGGCTTCGATGCTGAAGTGCTGGCCTTCGCCGGCCGACGGATTGCCGTCGATGCGGTGGCGGATCAGCTTCCACGGCGCCTTCTGTTCAAGGTATTCGCGATTGAAGATCGTGTGCACGTCGTCGGCCGTGACTTCACGGCCCGTTTCGTCGGTGACGCGCTGGATGGCGCGGCTGAATTCGATCTGCAGGCGGCGCGGCAACACCAGGCCGTGTTCCTGTTCGAGCAGGTACGACACGCCGCCCTTGCCCGACTGGCTGTTCACGCGGATCACGGCGTCGTAGCTGCGGCCGAGATCGGCCGGGTCGATCGGCAAGTACGGCACTTCCCAGACGGCGTCGGGCTGCTGCAAGGCAAAGCCCTTCTTGATCGCGTCCTGGTGCGAACCGGAGAAGGCCGTGAAGACCAGGTCGCCCGCATACGGATGGCGCGGGTGCACGGGCAACTGGTTGCAGTACTCGGCGCAGCGGCGCACTTCGTCGATGTCCGAGAAGTCCAGGCCGGGATGCACGCCTTGCGTGTAAAGGTTCAAGGCCAACGTGACCAGGTCGACGTTGCCGGTGCGCTCGCCGCTGCCGAACAGGCAGCCTTCGATGCGATCGGCGCCGGCCATGACAGCGAATTCGGCGGCGGCCACGGCCGTGCCGCGGTCATTGTGCGGGTGCACGCTGAGCACGATGCTGTCGCGGCGCGCCAGGTTCTTGTGCATCCACTCGATCTGGTCGGCGTACAGGTTGGGGCTGGTGGCTTCGATGGTGGCGGGCAGGTTCAACACCATCTTGCTTTGCGGCGTGGGCTGCCATACATCGGCCACGGCGTTGGAGACTTCCAGCGCGAATTCGGGTTCGGTGGTACTGAAGACTTCGGGCGAATACTCGTAGCGCCATTGCGTTTCGGGGCGCTGCGCCACGTATTGCTTGATCAAGCGCGTGCCGGTGGTGGCGATGTTCTTGATCTCGTCCTTGGTCATGTTGAAGACGACCTTGCGGAAGGCCGGCGCGCAGGCGTTGTACATGTGCACGATGGCTTGCTTGGCGCCCGCGGCCGCTTCAACGGTGCGGCTGATCAGGTCTTCGCGCGACTGGGTCAGCACGATGATGGTCACGTCGTCGGGAATGCGCTTTTCTTCGATGAGCTTGCGCACGAAATCGAAGTCGGTCTGCGAGGCCGACGGGAAACCCACTTCGATTTCCTTGAAGCCGATCTTGACCAGTTGTTCGAAGAAGCGGAGCTTGCGCTCGACGCTCATGGGTTCGATCAAGGCCTGGTTGCCGTCGCGCAAGTCGGTGCTCATCCAGATCGGCGGCTGCGTGATGCGGCGGCTGGGCCAGGTGCGTTCGGAAAAGTCGCGGGCAAACGGCGCGAAGGGGACGTATTTGGTGGCGGGGTTGGCAAGCATCATCACTACACCTCGATCAGTTCTTTCGGTTGGGTGCTGAATCCGGATGGCATGCGGCCGATAGGCGCTCTGATGCCAAGGGGTTCGCCGAGTCTGGCGAGGGGATTCAGTTTTGAAAAAGGGAAATCGCGTGTGGCAAGCGTGGCTGCCGAGCTACCACGGGGACACTAGGCCCGGCAACCGATCGGTAGGTATAGCGATAGCGCGATGGACGAGATCGAAGCGCGCAGGCCGGCAACCGGAGCGGCAAAGCGTCCGGTGGCAATCGCGAGGGGGGTGCGGTAAGCGGCCATAGGTTGCTAGTCAAACATACTTTTCGGGCAAGCGCAAATGAAAGCGCGAAAAAAAGCCGGGGACAGATGCGTCCCCGGCGGGCGTCATTGCGTCTGCATGTGGCCGCTTTTCACGACCTTGCCCAGGCGTTCGCGTTCGTTGGCGGCGAAGTCAACGAAGCTGGCGCGCGAGCCGCCGCCCGGCTCGATGCTGCTCTGGCGCAGCGCGTCCTGCACTTCCTTGGTCTGCAGCGACTTCTCGACGGCGGCGTTCATCTTGTCCAGCACGTCGGCGGGCGTGCCGGCCGGCGCGTACAGGCCGGCCCAGTGGCCGATGCGGATGGCGGGGAACCCCAGTTCGGCGGTGGTGGGGATGTCCGGCGCGCTGGCCATGCGCTTGTCCCAGGTGGTGGCCAGCGCCTTGAGTTTGCCGGCCTGGATCAGCGGCAGCGTGACGATGCTGGCTTCCGAGGTCGCGTCGACCTGGTTGCCGATCACCGCGGTCACGCCTTCCGAGCCGCTCTTGTAGGCGATGGGTTCGACCGGCAGGCCGGTGGCTTCCTTGACCATCTCGGCCACGAAATGCGGCGTGCTGCCGTTGCCGGCGGTCGAGAACGTGATACGGTCCGTCTTGGCTTTCTTGGCGCGCTCGACGAAGTCCTTCAGGTCTTTCGCGGGGTTGGACGGGTTGGCCACGATTACCGACGGGGTCACCGTCAACAGCGCGACCGGGGTCAGTTCTTCGTCTTTGTAGGGCTGGTCCGACCGGATCAGGCTGTTGGTCACCGTGCCGTTGCTGCCCACCAGGTAGGTGTAGCCGTCGGCCGCGCTGCGCGCGACGTGCGCGGCGCCGACCACGCCACCGGCGCCGGGACGATTTTCCACGATGACGGGCTGGTTCAGGGTCGAGCCCACCGCCTTGGCGATGATGCGGGCGACCAGGTCGTTGGCGCCGCCGGCGCTGAAGGGCGCGACGAACGTGATGGGTTTGTCGGGCCAGGCGGCGGATGCCGGGGCGGCGACGAAAGCGGCCGAGCAGGCCAGCAGCAAGCCGGCGGCATACCGGGCAGGGGTGCGGAACATGAAAAACAACTCCAGGGGGCCGGCCGCGCATCCGGCGTGTCTCGTCAGCCGGGTGGTTTTATTGGATGGGTGCGCGGCCCGCGGTTGCGCGAGCCTGGAGGGCCAGTATAGGGGAGCCCGGCTGGCAGGGCACTGAAACAATCAGGCCGCCTCGCGGCGGCCTGGATGCAGGAAAATTGTCCGGGAAAGATGGCTTAGCGGGCCGGGCCGCCGATGCGCGGTTCGATGTAGCGATCGCGTTCGCCGCGGGGTTCGGCGCGGGTGTCGCGGCGGTCGTCGCGGGGCGGCTTGGCGGCGGCGCCTTCCAGGATGTCGGCCTGTTCGGCCACCATGGCGATCTTGCCGATGCGGTTGTGGCGGATTTCCGACAGCGAGCGTTGCAGGTCGCCGACGGTGAACGGCTCTTCGCGGCTACCCCAGGTCCAGCGCAGCACGCCCAGGGATTCTTCGGACAGCTGGGGCACCAGGTCGGCCAGCACGCCGGTGCTGACCGGCGTGGCACGGCCGGAGGCCAGGCTGGCCGACAGCCAGGCGCGCACGATGAAGAAGACGATCAGGGTCCAGATGCCGGCGACGACCCACCAGAGGTACGGATTGACCTTCTGGACCATGTCCATGGTGGGCTGGCCCAGCGAATGCAGGAATTCGTAGTTGACGCGCTTGCCGAAATCCAGGATCCAGGAGGCGGCGAGATACCAGACGATCACCGCGACGGCGATCACGATCGCACGCACGAGGACTCTGGGAAGCGCCAGTTTGAGCAAGGTCTGACCGATCAGTCGGCAATCCTGGCGAACGCGTGCGGGCGAAGTCTGATTCATCATGCAAAATATTGTACCTATGACCCGTCCAATTTTAGAACTGCGGCCTGGCCAGCATCTGACGCTGACCCCTCAACTGCAGCAATCCATCCGGTTGCTGCAGCTGTCCACGCTCGATCTCGAGGCGGAAATCTCGCAAGTGCTTGCGGATAATCCGTTGCTGGAACGCGACGACGAACCCTCCTCGGTCGAGACGCAGGCCGAATCCGAGCGCGAATCTTCGGTGCAGGACGACGAGCCGGCCGCCGAACGCGAGACGCCGGTGGATGAAATGCCGGGTTCGGGCGGGGTCTATCCCGATGATGATTCCAGCCTGCCCGAGGCCGCCCGCCCCGACACGCTGCGCGAACACCTGCTGGGCCAACTGGTCCTGACGCGCGCGGCGCCACGCGACGCCACGCTGGCGGCGCTGCTGATCGACGAGCTGGACGAAAACGGCTACCTGGGCTCGCCCCTGGAAGAGATCCTGGGTTGGCTGCCGGCCGATGCCGAGCCCGATCTGGACGAACTGCGCGCCGCGCTATCGCTGTTGCAGTCGTTCGACCCCATCGGCATCGGCGCACGCGACATGTCGGAGTGTCTGCTGTTGCAATTGCGCAACCCGGATCTGTCGCGGCTGCCCGAGGCGGCCGACCCCAAGGTGCTGGGCTGCGCCCGGCTAGTCTGCAGCCAGCATCTGGCGCTGCTGGCCACCGGCAACAACGCCCGCCTGTGTGCGGCCGTGGGCTGTGACGAGGCCACGCTGCGCGCGGCCCACAGCCTGATCCTGCGTCTTGAGCCCCGTCCCGGCCGTGCTTGGACGGTGCCGGCGGCCGACTACGCCGTGCCCGACGTCATCGTGCGCAAGACGCGTCGCGGCTGGCAGGTGACGCTGAACAGCGCCGCCGTGCCGCGGCTGCAGATCAACGGGCTGTATGCGCAAATGTTGAGCAACCAGAAGGAATCCGCCCACGCCGGCCTGCAATCCCAGTTGCAGCAGGCCAAGTGGATGATCCGCAACGTCGAGCAGCGCTTTGACACCATCCTGCGGGTGGCCCAGGCCATCGTCGATCGCCAGACGGCCTTCTTCAGCCAAGGCCCGGCGGCCATGCGGCCGCTCATCCTGAAGGACATCGCGGGCGAGCTGGGCCTGCACGAATCCACCATTTCACGCGCCACAACGCAGAAGTACATGCTCACTCCGTTTGGCACGCTGGAACTCAAGCGCTTCTTTGGTGCGGGGGTGTCCACGGACGGCGGCGATGCCACCTCGGCCACGGCCGTGCAGACTTTCATCCGCCAGATGGTGGCCGAAGAGAACCGGGCCAAGCCCCTGTCCGACAGCCAGATCATGGAAAAACTGGCTGACCAGGGCATCGTCATTGCCCGCCGGACGGTGGCGAAGTACCGCGAAGCGCTACGCATTGCGCCCGCCGCGCTGCGCAAGGCGCAGGCCTCGGCCCGCTGAAAACAGGGACGGACTTTCTGGAAAACGTCCCTTATTTCAACGGGTTGCGTGACGAATCGGTTGCAAATTTTTTTGCATGCGGGGACTTGTCAGTACCGGAATAATTTTCGATAATTATTCTCATGTACATTTGCGTATGTAATGCCATCACGGAACGCCAAGTCCGCGCCAGCGTGGACGCGGGCGCGACGTCGCTTTCCGACCTGCAATTCGAGCTGGGCGTCGCCACGTGCTGCGGCTGCTGTGCGGCTACCGCCGCCGAATACCTGCCGGGCGGCCGCTGCTCCAGCGTGTGCGACGTGCGCTCGATCGCCGTTCCGGTCAACCCGCCGGCCGCCATGGCCGAACCGGGCGCGGCCGCGGCGAACAGCAGCTATCCGGTCATCCAGGTCGCCGTCGCCTGAACGGCGGCGTCCCCCTCGGCTCGCTGGCCTGGTCCCGCGAGCCGTCGCATTTCTGCTTCACAAAACTCCCTGATCGTTTCCCCCAGGTCGCGCACCGCCTCACGTGCGGGTTGCGACACGCATAGCGCCAGCTCGGACGACGGTACGGCGGGAAACGCCTCGTCCACCTGACGGTGCCCCGCTGCCATGCAGCGCCGTTCCAGCAAGGCCACCCCCAAGCCCCCGGCCAGCGCGGCCTGCAGCCCCATCAGGTTGGGGCTTTCGTAGGCGATGCGCCACCGGCGCCCGGCCTGTTCCAGCGCGTGAATGGCACGGTTGCGATAGATGCATCCCTGCGGAAAAGCCACCAGGGGCACGGGTTCGCTCGCGGTCGGCAGTTCGCCCGGGCCGGCAATCCAGTGCAGGTGCTCGGGCCATGCGGCCAGTGCCGCGCCCACGCCCGGTTCGCGCTTGAGCAGCGCTATGTCCAGGTCGCCGCGTTCCAGGCTGCGAGTGAGGGCGACGGTCAGGTCGCAACGCACGGACAGCTGCACGGCCGGGCGGGCGCGGGTAAATTGCGCCACCACGGCGGTCAGGGTGTCGGCCGCGAAGTCGTCCGGAATGCCCAGTCGAATCACCTCGACCCGCTTGCGCCCGCTGACCGCCTCGCGCACCTCGGTGGACAACGCCAGCATGCGTCGGGCATAGCCCAGCAGGCGTTCGCCGTCCTCGGTCAGGTGCACCTGGCGGCCGTCGCGCACGAACAGCGCGCATTCGAGCATCTCTTCGAGCTTGCGGATCTGCTGGCTGACGGTGGACTGGCTGCGGTGTACGCGCTCGCCGGCCCGGGTGAAACCGCCCGCGTCCACCACCGAGACAAAGCTGTGCAATAGATCCAGATCCAGCATGGCAATCGCCTTTCCATTGGTTTTTCAAATACTTTTGATCCAAATAAAGCGTTTGTCAATGGATAGGGCCGCGCCCAGAATGGGCTCCTCATTCCTGCCTGTCTACCTTGGACCTGCCCATGAAGGCCTCCTCTGCCCTTCCCGCCTCGCTTCCCGCGGCCTCACCCGACGGCACGCCCATGGGCGTGGCCTGGGCGCCCATCGCGGCCTTTTGCTTTCTGTGGAGTTCGGCATTTGCCGCGGCCAAGATCGCGGTGCGCGACTGCCCGCCGTTGACCCTGCTGACCGTGCGCTTCCTGATCGCGGGAGCATTGATGCTGGGGGTGGCGGTGGCCAGCGGCCGCTGGTCGCGTCCCAGTGGCCGTGACGTGGCGGCGCTGGTGCTGTTGGGCGTGCTGAACAACGCGCTGTACCTGGGTCTGAGCTGGAGCGGCATGACCACCGTGTCGTCGGCGTTCACGGCCGTGCTGATCAGCACCAATCCGCTGTTGATCGGTGTGCTGGCCGGGCCGGTACTGGGCGAGCGGCTGGGCTGGCGCAAGTTGCTGGGATTGTGCCTGGGCCTGGCCGGCGTGGCGCTGGTGTTGCGGTCGCGCCTGTCGGGCATGCAGGAGGACCTGCACGGCACGCTGCTGGTCACGGGGGGCCTGGTGGCACTGGTGGCCGGCACGCTGCTCTACAAGCGCCTGAAGCCCGCGACAGGCCTGTGGACGGCCACCGGCATTCAATCATTGGCCGGCGCCGTCGCGCTGTTGCCCATTGCCCTGCTGCACGACAACCTTGCCGAGGCGCGCTTCACGGCCAGTCTGTTCTGGAGCATGGCCTACATGATCGTGGCGGTGTCGATCGGCGGCTACTACCTGTGGTTCATGATCCTGGGCCGCGCCAGCGCCACCGCCGCCAGCGCGCTGCATTTCCTGATGCCGCCCCTGGGCCTGCTGTTCGGCTGGCTGGTGCTGCGCGAATCAGTGTCGTGGCTGGACTTGCTGGGCATCGTGCCGATCGCGCTCGGTATCTGGCTCGCCACGCGGCGCGCCCCTTGAGATGCAGGGCGTGCACGCGCGGGGTCCTACCAGGCCGCCATGGCGCGCGGATCTTGGGGCGAGGCCACACGCGGCGCGATCATTGCCGCGGGTTGTTCTGGCACAACGCGACGCGGTGGCGGAAATCGGTGCGCAAACGTGCCGAGGGATTGCTTGAACACGGCGTGATGCGGCCGTGAATGAGGGCCGATTCATGCCATGCGCGCGCTCACAAGGCGCAGATAAGCTGCGCCGTGCCTGCAAATCATCACGCACACATACTCATTCTCATTTGTTTGTCGCTTTCTTGTAGCGCTCGTAAAGCGGTTTACCAAATGCGCGCCAAGGCTAGTCGCGGCCCCGCGCAGGATGGTAGTCTGCCGGGGTTGCGTACTCGCGGCATCGTGCGCTTCTTGTCGCGATGCGATGCGCGTCGCGCCTGACTGCAAGGAGTCCATTATGAAAGGCGATAAAACCGTCATCCAGTTCCTGAACAAGCAACTGACCAACGAACTGACGGCGATCAACCAGTATTTCCTGCATGCGCGCATGCTGAACCACTGGGGCTTCGACAAGCTGGGCAAGCACGAATACGAAGAGTCCATCGGCGAAATGAAGCATGCTGATCGTCTGATCGCGCGCATCTTCATGCTCGATGGCCTGCCCAACCTGCAAGACCTGCACAAGCTGCTGATCGGCGAAGACGTGCCTGAGCTGCTGGCTTGTGACCTGAAGCTGGAACAAGCTGCACACGCCACCGTCAAGGAAGCGATCGCGCACTGTGAATCCGTGCGTGACTACGTGTCGCGCGATCTGTTCCAGGACATCCTGGACGACACGGAAGAGCACATCGACTACCTGGAAACCCAGATCGACCTGATCGACAAGGTCGGCCTGCAGAACTACCTGCAAAGCCAGATGTCCGTGCCCGAGTGATTGCCATCGCGGCATGAAAATGGCGCCCCTGGGGGCGCCATTTTTTTTACCCTCGCGCCCTGCGCGACAAGGTCGGTGGGCTTACTGCGGACGGGCCGGGCATTCGGCCATGGTGCCCCAGGCACGATTGGGCGCACAGTACTTGTTGCGCGCCGCCCAGGAACACGACGGGCGGTCGAAGAATCCTTGCGAGGCACACTGCGCCAGTTCGCGCTTGAGCGCATCTTGCCAGCCGGGCGCGCCAGGCGCCGGCGACGAGTTGGGCGGGGGGGGCTGCACCATCTGCGGGTTGCCGTAGCCGCCGGCCTGCACTTGGGCCGGCGCTTGTTGGGCCTGGCCGCCATTGACGGCGGTGCCGGTGCCGGGCGCTTGCAGATCGAGCGTGCTGACGTCGGACGACCCCTGCGGCAGCGGCACTTCGGAAGCGGCGGCGATTTCGCGCGCCTGTTCCTGGGTGATGCGTTCGCGCGAGAGCTTCACGGCCGGGTCGCTGACGGTATCGAACAGGGACACCGTGTTGATGGCCCATTCGCGGTCGGCGGGCTTGTCGGGCACGCCGAGCGTGCCGTCGATGCGCGGCTGCGGCGGCTGGGCCACGTAGGGACGCCCGTTGGCGTCGAGCACGGGCTGCTGCGACGCGGCCGCATCCTGGCCGGGCGCAGGCGCGGCGGGCGGCGCATGCGCCACCAGCCAATCACCCAGTTGAATACCGCCCCAGGCCGACGCGCCGAGCGCCAGCAGAAGCGTTGCGAATAATAAACGCCAAGACATTGCTACCCTCATGTGCCGTGCGGTACCCGAACGGGTCTACGCCTTGTCTCCGAAGACCTTGCCGCCGTGCTCTCGCATGGCGTGGAATTTCACATCCGGATACAGTTCCTCGGCCACGCGCAACTGCGCGGGAGAACTGATCAAAAACGCCGCCGCATCGACCACATCATAGGCGATATGAGCCGCATTGGCATCCATGAACTTGCGCAGCGCCTTGGGGTTTTCAGACGTAATCCAACGTGCCATTGTGTAGCGCGAAGGCAGCATCCGGGCGTCTACGCCGTACTCGGTTTTCAAGCGGTGGGCGACCACTTCGAACTGCAGTTGGCCGACCGCGCCGAGCAGCAGCGAGCCGCCGGCAGCCTCGGGACGGAACACCTGGATGGCGCCCTCTTCGCCCAGCTGGGTCAGGCCGGTACGCAATTGCTTGGTGCGCAGCGGGTCCTTCACTTCAACCGCCTGGAACAGTTCCGGCGCGAAGAACGGCAGGCCGGTGAACTGCAGGGTCTCGCCTTCGGTCAGCACGTCGCCCAGTTGCAGCACGCCGTGGTTGGGAATGCCGATCACGTCGCCGGCATAGGCTTCGTCGAGCAGTTCGCGGCGCTGCGACAGGAACGACACGACGTTGTTGGGGCGCATTTCCTTGTTGGTGCGCGCGACCTTCAGGCGCATGCCGCGTTCGAAGCGGCCGGAGCTGACGCGCACGAAGGCGACGCGATCGCGGTGGGCCGGGTCCATGTTGGCCTGCACCTTGAAGACGACGCCGGTGAACTTGGGTTCTTCGGGTTGCACTTCACGCTGCAAGGCCATGCGCGGGCCAGGCGGCGGGGCCTGCTCGACCAGGGCGTCCAGCACTTCCTGCACGCCGAAGTTGTTGATGGCCGAACCGAAGAACACCGGGGTCTGCTTGCCGGCCAGGAATTGCGCGCGGTCGAACGCGGGCGCGGCTTCGTTGATCAGTTCGATCTCGCCGCTGGCCTGTTCGAAGGCCGAGCCGAAGCGGCGGCCGATCTCGGGGTTGGACAGGCCTTCGATGAAGTCGTCATTGTCCGAGCGGCGCTCTTGTCCGGGGCGGAACACGCGCATGCGGTCGCGGCGGATGTCGAACACGCCGCCGAAGGCCTTGCCCATGCCGACGGGCCAAGAGAATGGCACGGCGTCCATGCCCAGGTGGCCTTCGATTTCGGACAGCAGTTCGAGCGGCTCGCGCACTTCGCGGTCCATCTTGTTGATGAACGTGATGATGGGGGTATTGCGGGCCCGGCAGACCTGCAGCAGGCGGATCGTCTGCGGTTCGACGCCGTTGGCGGCGTCGATCACCATCAATGCGGCATCCACCGCCGTCAGCACCCGGTAGGTGTCTTCGGAGAAGTCCTGGTGGCCCGGGGTGTCGAGCAGGTTGATGACGCAGTCGCGGTATTCCATCTGCATCACCGAGGACGCCACGGAAATGCCGCGCTGCTTTTCGATTTCCATCCAGTCGGACGAGGCGTGGCGCGACGCCTTGCGCGCCTTGACGCTGCCGGCGATCTGGATCGCGCCTGCAAACAGCAGCAGCTTTTCGGTCAGCGTGGTCTTGCCCGCGTCAGGGTGGGAAATGATGGCGAACGTGCGGCGCCGCGCGACTTCTTGAGGGATGTTCATGATCGGAGGATTCTACTCAACGCCGCATTTCAGTCCGGCGCGGTCCGGTATCGTGCATCAAAACAAGCGGGGCACGCGCCGCTGCCGGCGCG
>NZ_JCBANA010000031.1:0-72545 GCF_059760725.1 Achromobacter sp. 1014246743 | reverse complement strand
GTTGCGCTCACCTTGCGTGGCACAGCCACGCGGCGGCGACCGCGCCTAGCCTGGCGACCGATTACTGGCCTGTGCGAGGCTCCTTTTAGTGTTAGCAGGCCCTCGGAAACAAGTACGGAAACTCCGGCGGTGCCCGGACATATATAGAAGGAACCCAAGCTTATGTTGCGTTGGCTCAAGGGCCGGGGAGCAAACCCGTCGAAGGTGGCGGAAATGCAGGCCCGGATCGCACCCGACCTCTGGCGGCAGGTGCTGGAAACCCACCCGTTCCTGGCGGCGCTGGATGCCGACGAGACCGCCCAGTTGCTGGCCCGGTCGGCATGGCTGCTGGCCAGCAAGACCCTCAACGGCGCGCAGGGCCTGGAAGTCACCGACTTCATGCGCCTGTCGATCGCGGCCCAGGCCAGCCTGCCGATCCTGAACCTGACGCCCAAGCTGTACGAAGGCTGGGACGAGATCATCGTCTACCCCGCCGGGTTCCGCATCCCGCGCAAGCGCCTGGACGAAGACGGCGTGATGCACGAATACGTCGAGGACGCGGCCGGCGAGGCCTGGGAAGGCGGCCCGCTGGTGCTGTCCTGGGAAGACACGCAGTTGTCCGAGGGCGGCTTCAATGTGGTGATCCACGAATTCGCGCACAAGCTGGACCTGCAATCGGGCTTTGCCGACGGCATGCCGTCGCTGGCGGCGCACGGCGACCTGAACGCACGTGACTGGCGCCGCATCCTGGACGACAGCCTGGACCGCTTCATTGCCGCGGTGGACGCCGTGGAGGCAGCCATCCCGCACGACGTGGACCCCGAAAGCGAGGCGGCCGACGCCTGGTACGGGCAACTGCCGCTGGACCCGTATGCCGCCACCGACGAGGCCGAATTCTTCGCGGTCAGTTCCGAACATTTCTTCGTCGACCCCTACCCCATGTCCGAAGCCCTGCCCGAGTGGTTCGGCCTGCTGCAGGCCTACTACCGCCAGGACACCTTGAGGCGCTACCCGTGAAGCAGCTGCTGATCGTCTGGCATTCGCGCACCGGCGCGGCCCGGCAGATGGCTGAAGCCGCCGCCCGGGGCGCTGCGGCCGCGGCCACGCTGCTGGAGCAGCCGGACGACCTGGCCGTGATCCTGCGACCCGCGCGCGATGCCACGGTGGACGAGGTGCTGGCCAGCGACGGCTTGCTGTTCTGCGCCCCCGAGAACCTGGCCAGCCTGAGCGGCGAGATGAAGGAATTCTTCGACCGCTGTTACTACGGGGTGCTGGACCGCATTGCGGGCCGGCCGTACGCCTGCCTGGTCAGCGCCGGCAGCGACGGCTCGGGCGCCGCCCGCCAGGTCGAGCGCATCTGCACGGGCTGGCGCTTGCGGGCGGTGGCGGCGCCCCTGATCGTCAACCTGGGCGCACAGACGCCGCAGCAGATATCGGCCCCCAAGACGGTGCCGCAGCCCGACCTGGCGCGCTGCGAAGAGGCCGGCGGCCTCCTGGCCGGCTTGCTGCTGACCGCGGGCTAGCCCCTTGATGGCGCGACCGCTGCGGCCCGCACCGATGCCGCCACCCGCGATGCGCCTGGCGCGGAAACGAAAAAGCCCTCCGGCGCGCCGGAGGGCTTTCGACATGATGCGAGCGCGGTCTTAAGCGACTGCGGCCGTCACGACGATCTCGACCTTGAAGTCGGGATTGGCGAGGCGGGCCTCGACCGTGGCGCGCGGGGGCGAGTTGCCATCGGCAACCCAGGCGTCCCAGGCCTTGTTCATGCCATCGAATTCCTTCATGTTGGCCACGTAGATCTGGGCCATCAGGATCTTGGTCTTGTCGGTGCCGGCTTCGGCCAGCAGGCGGTCGATGGTCGCGAGCACTTGCTCGGTCTGGCCGGTGATGTCCAGCTTGGCATCGTCCGGCACCTGGCCTGCCAGGTACGCGACGCCGTTGTAAACGGCCATGTCCGACAGGCGCTTGGCGACGTGGAAGCGCTTGATGCTGCTCATGAATATTCCCCTAGTGACGAGTTGACGGGTTGGAACAATGCGAATGCCGAACTTTACCCTGCCGCGGCCTCAGGCGGGCGGCAGCTGGAAGACCTGGCGCAGATAGGCCAGGTAGGCCGGATCGTCGCACATGGTCTTTTCGGGCGCGTCGGACACCTTGGCTACCGGTTGGCCGTTGCAGCGGACCATCTTCATGACGATCTGCAGTGGTTCGTGGCCCAGGTCGTTGGTGAGGTTGGTGCCGATGCCGAACGACACCTTGCAGCGGCCGGCGAACTGCCGGGCCAGTTCGATGGCGCGCGGGAAGGTCAGCGAGTCGGAGAACACCAGCGTCTTGGCGCGCGGGTCGACCCGATTCTTGCGGTAGTGCTCGAGCAGCCTTTCGCCCCAGATGAAGGGATCGCCGGAATCGTGGCGCGCGCCGTCGAACAGCTTGCAGAAGTACATGTCGAAATCGCGCAGGAAGGCGTCCATGCCGTAGACGTCGGACAGCGCGATACCCAGGTCGCCGCGGTATTCCTTGGCCCACACCTCCAGGGCGAAGACCTGGGAATCGCGCAGCCGCGGCCCCAGCGCCTGGCAGGCCTGCAGGTATTCGTGGCCCATGGTGCCCAGCGGCAGCACTTCATGCTGCTTGGCCAGGAGCACGTTGCTGGTGCCGGCGAAGTGCGGCCCCATCTGGGCCTTCATGGTGGACACGATTTCCTCGTGCCAGACCTTGGAGAAACGGCGGCGGGTGCCGTATTCGGCCACGCGGAAATCGGCCAGCGCGGGGTCGTCCAGCACCAGGTGCATCTTGGACTGCAGGCGCTTGCGGCCCTCTTCCCAGTCGGGATGCTTGCGGGTGTTGCGGAAATAGACCTCGTTGACGATGGCCAGCACCGGGATCTCGAACAGGATCGTGTGCAGCCACGGCCCCTTGACCTCGATGCTGATCTCGCCGGGCGCATCGCCTTCGGTGATGTGGATGCAGCGTTCCGGCAGGTGGAACAGTTCGAGGAAGTCGACGAAGTCGCTTTTGATAAAGCGCAAATCGCCCAGATATTTAAGTTCGTCGGCGGTGAAGCGCAGCTGGCACAGCTGGTGCACTTCTTCGCGGATTTCGTCCAGATAGGGACGCAGGTTGACGCCCTGCGTGCGGCATTTGTAACGGTACTCGACCTGGGCAGCGGGGAACTGATGCAGCACCACTTGCATCATGCTGAATTTGTACAGATCGGTGTCGAGCAGCGAAGTGATTATCATGGTTGCGCGTATCGTTTCGCGACACCATAGCACGAAGGGACGGCCCGTTCCCCCAATGTGCCACGATGTCAACACGGGTATTCACGGCGGTTTGGCGCCGCATTGGGTAAAATCGGCCCAACAAAACACAAATGCCGCCCGCCCGGAGTTCCTGAATGACCCACGTCGTCACCGAAAACTGTATCAAGTGCAAGTACACCGATTGCGTAGATGTGTGCCCGGTGGACTGTTTTCGTGAGGGTCCCAACTTCCTGGTGATCGACCCCGACGAATGCATCGATTGCGCCGTCTGCATCCCGGAATGCCCGGCCAATGCGATCTACGCCGAAGAAGACGTGCCGCAGGACCAGCTGAACTTCATCGCCCTGAACGCCGAGCTCTCCCCCGAGTTCGCCAGCATCAGCCGCGCCAAGAAGCCGCTGCCCGACGCCGACGAATGGAACGGCAAGCAGGACAAGCTGCAATACCTGGAAAAATAATCCGCGAGCGCGTGGCCCCGCCCGGCCCGCGACGCGTGATGCCCCGATGACCGACGATTCCAAATACACGCGCCAGACCGTCACCCACGTCCACACCTGGGTGCCCGACAAGCTCTTCTCCGTGCGCGTCACGCGCGACGACGCGTATTCCTTCCAGCCGGGCCAGTTCGCCCGGGTCGGCCTGCCCGGCGCTGACGAGCCCGACGGCCCGCCCACCTTGTGGCGCGCCTATTCGATGGTGTCGGCGCCGCAGCAGCCGTGGCTGGAGTTCTATTCCATCGTGGTGCCCGAAGGCCTGTTCAGCCCGCGCATGGCGCGGCTGCAGCCAGGCGACGCGCTGTACGTCGAAAAAGCGCCCTACGGCTTTTTGACGCTGGAACGCTTCGCCCCCGGCGGCGATCTCTGGCTGCTGGCGTCGGGCACCGGCCTGTCGGCCTACCTGTCGATCCTGCGCGACCCGGCCGTCTGGCGCGACTATCGCCGCATCATCCTGGTGCATGGCGTGCGCACCGCCGCAGAGCTCGCGTACCGCGACGAAATCGAAGGCTGGCGCCGCGATCCGGCCCTGGCCGAGCAATTCGCCGCCGACCCGCAAAAGCTGGTCTACCTGCCGATCGCCACCCGCGAGGCCCTGCCCGGCATGCCGCAGGCGCGCCTGACCACGCTGATCGCCGACGGCGGCCTGGAACAGCTGGCAGGCCTGCCGCTGGACCCGGAGCACGCCAAGATCATGCTTTGCGGCAACCCAGACATGCTGGCCGACGCCCGCAAGCTGCTGGGCGAGCGCGGCTTCAAGCCGGGCCGCCGTGGCATCCCCGGCAACCTGGCGGTGGAAAACTACTGGTGACTTCCCGCCCGGCCCGGATGCTGGCCTGACCCGTCCGGCCTAGGCCGAAATTCCCCCTTTTGGGGCGATTGCCACCGTGTGGTTCCGCCCTAAACTGGTGCACAAGGGATGACGGGTCGCATTTTTGCAACACAAATGCCGATTTTCGGACGCTTTCGTCAGACGAATTGGAAATACCGTTACTCCCCGGCGCAATAATCGGGGCACACGCACGACCCAGAAGGACTTCCCCAAATGCTGTACCAATTGCACGAAATGCAGCGCGCCTTCCTGACTCCGTTCGCTGCTTTCACGGATGCCGGTTCCCAGCTGTTCTCCAGTCCCTACAGTCCCCTTGCCTACACCCCGATCTCGCGCCAGATGGCCGCGGGGTACGAGCTGATGACGCGCATCGGCAAGGAATACCAGAAACCTGCCTGGAACCTGCCGGCCACCGAGATCAACGGCAAGTCCGTCCGGGTGACCGAATCGGTCGTGCTCGACAAGCCCTTCTGCCGCCTGGTGCACTTTCACCGCGACGTCCGCCAGGCCTCGCAGGCCGACCCGAAGGTGCTGCTGGTGGCGCCCATGTCGGGCCACCACGCCACGCTGCTGCGCGATACCGTGCGCGCCCTGCTGCCGAATCACGACATCTATGTCACCGACTGGATCGACGCCCGCATGGTGCCCCTGTCGGCCGGTCCGTTCCACCTGAACGACTACGTCCGCTACGTGCAGGATTTCATCCGGCACCTGGGCCCCGACGTGCACGTGATCTCGGTCTGCCAGCCCACCGTGCCGGTGCTGGCCGCCGTGTCGCTGATGGCGTCCGCCAATGACCCCTGCCAGCCGCGCAGCATGGTCATGATGGGCGGCCCCATCGATCCGCGCCAGTCGCCCACGCAAGTGAACCGCCTGGCCACCACCAAGCCGTATTCGTGGTTCGAGAACCAGGTCATCCACCCGGTGCCGCCGCGCTACCCGGGGTCGGGCCGCAAGGTCTACCCGGGCTTTCTGCAACACGCCGGATTCATGGCCATGAATCCCGACCGCCACATGAAGTCGCACTACGAGTTCTACCTGGACCTGCTGCGCGGCGACGACAACGACGCCGAAGCGCATCGCCGCTTCTACGACGAATACAACGCGGTGCTGGACATGCCGGCCGAGTTCTACCTGGACACGATCCGCATGGTGTTCCAGGAATTCGCGCTGCCCGGCGGCACCTGGGAGGTCGACGGCCAGCTGGTGCGTCCGGCCGACATCAAGAAGGTCGCGTTGTTCACCATCGAAGGCGAACTGGACGACATCTCCGGCCAGGGCCAGACCCGCGCGGCCATCAAGCTGTGCAAGAACATCCCGGCCGAGCGCAAGTCGCACTACACCGCGCCCAACTGCGGCCACTACGGGATCTTCTCGGGCCGCCGGTGGCGCGAAATGATCTGTCCTAAAATCGCGGAATTCATCCGGCAATCTGCCTGACCGCCTCCGCGCGCCGTATTCCCACGGGGCCCGAGCGGCCCCTTTTCTTTTCATCGCCCGCCATGTCCTGTCGCTCATTAGCCGACCGCATCGATGCCTTGCTGCCTCAGACGCAATGCACCAAGTGCGGTTTTGACGGCTGCCGGCCCTATGCCGACGCCATCGCCCAGGGCACCGCCCCCATCAACCGCTGCCCACCGGGCGGCGACGAAGGCATCGCCGCGCTGGCCGCCCTGCTGGATACGCCGCTGCTGCCGCTGGACCTGACCCGGGGCGAGCCAGGACCACTGCTGGTCGCCCGCATCGACGAAGCGCACTGCATCGGCTGTACGTTGTGCATCCAGGCCTGTCCGGTCGATGCCATCGTCGGCGCCAACAAGCACATGCACACGGTGCTGGCGGACTGGTGCACGGGCTGCGACCTGTGCGTGGCCCCCTGTCCGGTCGATTGCATCGAGATGCTGCCCGCGGGCCGCGCGTGGACCGCCGAAGACGCCGCCGCCGGCCGTCAACGCCATCGGCACCACCAGGCACGCATCGAGCGCCTGGCCGCCGACAACGCCCGCCTGATGGCCCCGGAGCCGACCCAAGCGCCAGCGCCCGCCGCCGATGCCGCCCAGGACGACGAGCGCAAGCGCGCCGCCATTGAATCCGCGCTGGCCCGCGCCCGGGCCCGCCGCAACGCCCCGCGCCCATGAACGCCGCCAAACGCCGAGAGATCTTCGCCCGCCTGCAGGCGGCCAATCCCCACCCCACCACCGAACTGGAATACGACACGCCGTTCCAGCTGCTGATCGCGGTGCTGCTGTCGGCCCAGGCCACCGACAAGTCGGTGAACATCGCCACGCGCAAATTCTTCCCGCGCTACGGCACGCCGCAAGCCTTGCTGGCGCTGGGCGAGGAAGGGCTGTCGGACTACATCAAGACGATCGGCCTGTTCCGCACCAAGGCCAAGAATGCGATCGCCACCTGCCGCATCCTGATCGAGCAGCACGGTGGCGAGGTGCCGCAGACGCGAGAGGCGCTCGAGGCCCTGCCGGGCGTGGGCCGCAAGACGGCCAACGTGGTGCTCAATACCGCCTTCGGCCAACCCACCATGGCGGTGGACACGCACATTTTCCGGGTGTCGAACCGCACCGGCATCGCGCCCGGCAAGAACGTGCTGGAAGTCGAGCTCAAGCTCGAGAAATTCGTGCCCCGCGAATATATGCAGGACGCCCATCACTGGCTGATCCTGCAAGGCCGGTACGTCTGCGTGGCGCGCAAACCGAAGTGCCCTCAATGCGGTATTTCCGACCTGTGCGAATTCAAGGCCAAGACACCGGCCTGATCCGGGTATCCGTCAAACTCCGGGCAATATGCGCCCGCACTGCGCTGGGGGCAAAACCGGGTTTTCCCCGATGCGCGCGGTGATGACGGATTGATGACGATCAATGCGAATTTGCTGCAACGCATTGCGTCCGCATACAGGGTTTTCGCCCAATGGATTCGGTAATTGTCCACCACCCGACAATTCACCTTTCCGCACTGCAAAACCTATGACAAACCCTCATGGAATTTTGATCCGGAGGTGCGCATACTCGCCGGCAACTCTTGTAGAAAACCGCGTGAATATGCGGTTTTCAAAACCCCTCGGGGGTCCTGCGCACGACGCCGGGCAGAGTCCACATATAAATACAACGCCGGTGCAGCGGACATGGACGACACGATCCTGGAGACAAAAGGCCTCACCAAGGAATTCCGCGGTTTTGTCGCGGTCAATGGGGTCGATTTGCGTATCAAGCGAGGCGAGATTCATGCCTTGATCGGGCCGAATGGCGCGGGCAAGACCACATGCTTCAACCTGCTGACCAAATTCCTTGCCCCCACCTCGGGGACCATCAAGTTCAACGGCATCGACATCACCGGTGAACGCCCGGCGCAGATCGCGCGGCGCGGGGTGATCCGCTCGTTCCAGATTTCCGCGGTGTTCCCGCACCTGACCGTGCTTGAGAACGTGCGCATCGGGCTGCAGCGCAAGACCGGCCTGTCGTTCCACTTCTGGCGCAGCGACAAGCGGCTGGCCGACCTGAACGAACCGGCACGCGAACTGCTCGAGCAGGTCGACCTGGGCGCGTTTGCCAACGAGACCACGGTGAACCTGCCTTACGGCCGCAAGCGTGCGCTTGAAATCGCCACCACGCTGGCGATGGAACCCGAGCTGATGCTGCTGGACGAACCCACGCAAGGCATGGGCCACGAAGACGTCGACCGCGTCACGCAACTGATCAAGCGCGTCAGCGCCGGCCGCACCATCCTGATGGTCGAACACAACATGAATGTCGTGTCGTCCATCGCCAATACCATTACCGTGCTGGCGCGCGGCGCCGTGCTGGCCGAGGGTTCCTATGCCGAAGTCTCGCGCCATCCGGCCGTGATGCAAGCCTACATGGGCACCACCGACGGCGAACTCCAAGGAGCGCATGCATGAGCACCCCGGCACTGGAAATCTCGGGCCTGCAGGCCTGGTACGGGGAATCGCATATCCTGCACGGCGTGGATATGCGGGTGGGGCAAGGCGAGGTCGTGACGCTGCTGGGCCGCAATGGCGCCGGCCGCACCACCACGCTGCGCGCCATCCTGGGTCTGACCGGTTCCCGCAAGGGCTCGGTGCGCATCCACGGCACCGAAGCCATCGACCTGCCCACCTACAAGATCGCCCACCTGGGCGTGGGTTATTGCCCGGAAGAACGCGGCATCTTCGCCAGCCTGTCCTGCGAAGAAAACCTGCTGCTGCCCCCCGTGGTGGGTTCGCTGGGCGGTGGCATGTCGCTGGCCGAAATCTACGACATGTTCCCCAACCTGCAGGAACGCCGGCATTCGCCCGGCACGCGCCTGTCGGGCGGTGAACAACAGATGCTGGCGGTGGCGCGCATCCTGCGCACCGGCGCCAACCTCTTGCTGCTGGACGAAATCTCGGAAGGCCTGGCCCCCGTCATCGTCCAGGCGCTGGCCCGCATGATCACCGCGCTCAAGCAGCGCGGCTACACCATCGTCATGGTCGAGCAGAATTTCCGCTTCGCGGCGCCGCTGGCCGATCGCTTCTACGTCATGGAGCACGGCCAGATCGTCGAGCATTTCGAGGCGTCGGAACTTTCAGAAAAACAGGACACGCTCAACGAATTGCTGGGCGTCTAGGGCCTACCGGCCTACATAACCTGTGTCACCCGCCGGGCATCCCGGCACACACACCGAAGGGAAGAGGAGTCATCCCATGAAGCTGCACACCATCACTGCTGCACTGGCCATGGCGGGCCTGGGATTTGCCGCGGCACCCGCCGCGGCGCAAGGCATCTCCGACGATGTCATCCGCATCGGCTTCATCACTGACATGTCGGGCGTGTATTCCGACATCGACGGCAAGGCCGGCCTGGACGCCGTCCGCATGGCCATCGAGGATTTCGGCGGCTCGGTCAACGGCAAGAAGATCGAAGTGCTGTCGGCAGACCACCAGAACAAGGCGGACGTGGCTTCGGCCCGTGCGCGTGAGTGGTTCGACCAGCAGAAGGTCGACGTGATCATCGCCGGCACGAACTCCGCAACCAGCCTGGCAATGGCTGCCGTGGCGGCCGAGAAGAAAAAGCCCTTCATCGCCATCGGCGCCGGCGCGTCCGACCTGACCAACGCGCAATGCTCGCCCTACACCGTGCACTATGCCTACGACACCGTGGCGCTGGCGCGCGGCACCGGTTCGGCGGTGGTGAAGGACGGCGGCAAGAGCTGGTTCTTCCTGACGGCCGACTACGCTTTCGGCCACGCGCTCGAACGCGACACGATGGCGGTGGTGAAAGCCGCCGGCGGCGAGATCAAGGGCCAGGTGCGCGCACCGCTGGGCGCCTCCGACTTCTCGTCGTTCCTGCTGCAGGCGCAAGCGTCCAAGGCGCAGATCCTGGGCATGGCCAACGCGGGCGGCGACACCATCAACACCATCAAGGCCGCCAATGAATTCGGCGTGACCAAGACGATGAAGATGGCCGGCCTGCTGGTGTTCATCAACGATGTGCACTCGCTGGGCCTGGAAGCCACCAAAGGCATGTACCTGACCGACGGCTGGTACTGGGACCAATCCGACGCCTCGCGCGCCTGGGCCAAGAAGTTCGAAGCCAAGGTCGGCCGCAAGCCTTCCATGCTGCAGGCAGGCGACTACTCGTCGGTCACCTTCTACCTGAACGGCGTGAAGGCCACCGGCACCGACGACGCCGACACCCTGATGAAGTGGATGAAGTCCAACAAGATCAACGACTTCTTCACCCAGGGCGGCTACGTGCGCGAAGACGGCCGCATGATTCACGACATGTACCTGATGCAGGTGAAGACGCCGGCCGAATCGAAGGGCCCGTGGGACTACTACAAGGTCGTCGCCACGCTGCCGGGCGACGAGGTCTACACCAAGCTGTCCGAGTCGACCTGCAAGCTGGTCAAGAAGTAAACCCCACTCATGTGACCCCGTGATGCGATCCGGCCCACCCGGCCGGGTCGCGTCTTGAATTTGCCCGCTTACCCCCGTACGCGCAGGATTTTCACAAGATGACTGATATTTTCGGCATCCCCATACAGGCCTTGTTCGGACAGCTGTTGCTGGGCCTGGTCAATGGTTCCTTCTATGCCATGCTGTCGCTCGGCCTGGCCGTTATCTTCGGACTGCTGAACGTCATCAACTTCGCGCACGGTGCGCTCTACATGCTGGGTGCCTTCCTGGCCTGGATGGGGCTGTCGTACCTGGGGTTGAATTACTGGGTCATGCTGGTCCTGGCGCCGCTGGTCGTCGGGCTGTTCGGCATCCTGATAGAAAAGCTGCTGCTCAAGCACCTGTACAAGCTGGACCACCTGTACGGCCTGTTGCTGACCTTCGGCCTGACGCTGCTGATCGAGGGGCTGTTCCGCAGCTTCTACGGCGTATCGGGCCAGCCCTACCCCACGCCTGACGCGCTGCGCGGCGCCACCAACCTGGGCTTCATGGTGCTGCCCAACTACCGCGGCTGGGTCGTGGCGGCGTCGGTGGTGGTCTGCCTGGCAACCTGGTTCGTGATCGAACGCACCCGCCTGGGCGCCCTGCTGCGCGCCGGCACCGAAAACCCGCGGCTGGTCGAAGCCTTTGGCGTGAACGTGCCGCGCATGATCACGCTGACCTACGGCTTCGGCGTGGCGCTGGCGGGCTTTGCCGGCGTGCTGGCCGCGCCGGTGCTGCAGATCTCCCCGCTGATGGGGTCGAACCTCATCATTGTCGTATTCGCAGTGGTCGTGATCGGCGGCATGGGGTCCATCATGGGCGCCATCGTCACCGGGCTGGGCCTGGGCGTGATCGAAGGCCTGACCAAAGTGTTCTGGCCTGAGGCGTCCAGCACGGTCGTGTTCATCATCATGGCCATTGTTCTGTTGATTCGCCCGGCCGGGCTGTTCGGAAAAGAGAAATGAACCGTCAATTCCTGGGCTATGCGGTCCTGGCCGTCGTGGTGGCCATTCTTCCTTTCGTCGGGGTGTATCCGATCTTCGCCATGAAGATCATGTGCTACGCCCTGTTCGCCTGCGCCTTCAACCTGCTGCTGGGCTTTACGGGGCTGCTGTCGTTCGGCCACGCCGCCTTCCTGGGCAGCGCCGCCTACGCCACCGGCCATGCGCTGAAGGTCTGGGGCGTGCCCACCGAGATCGGCCTGCTGTTCGGCGTGGCGGTGGCCGCGTTGCTGGGCCTGGCGATGGGTGCGCTGGCCATCCGCCGCAGCGGTATCTACTTCGCGATGATCACGCTGGCGCTGGCGCAGATGGTGTTCTTCTTCTTCCTGCAGGCCAAGTTCACCGGCGGCGAAGACGGGCTGCAAAGCGTGCCGCGCGGCACCCTGCTGGGGCTGATCGACCTGTCCAAGGACCTGAACCTGTACTACCTGGTGATGGGCGTGTTCATCATCGGCTACTTCATCATCTGGCGCACGGTGCATTCGCCGTTCGGCCAGGTGCTGCAGGCGCTGCGCGAGAACGAGCCGCGCGCCGTCTCGCTGGGCTACGACGTGGACCGCTTCAAGCTGCTGGCCTTCGTGCTGTCGGCCGCCATTGCGGGCCTGGCCGGCGCCACCAAGACGCTGGTGTTCGTGTCCGCCACCCTGTCGGACGCGACCTGGCAGATGTCCGGCCTGGTCATCCTGATGACGCTGATCGGCGGCCTCGGCACGCTGACGGGACCCATCCTGGGCGCCTTCATCGTGGTGCTGCTGGAAAACAAGGTGGGTGACTTCGGCCAGTTCATGGCCAACCTGACCGGCGTGGACTGGTTCCTGCGCCTGGGCGAATCGGTGACCATCGTGATCGGCCTGATCTTCGTCATCTGCGTGCTGGCGTTCCGCCGCGGCATCGTCGGCGAGATCAGCGCGTTCGTCGAGAAACGGCGCGCCGCCCGCGCCTGACCCGTCGCACCGACAGACCCACGGGGCCGCTGGATGCGGCCCCGTTGTCATGGGGCCTGCGCCATGCGTGTTTACAATGGCCGGCACGCAACCCGAAAGGTGCTCCACCATGCGCACGAAGCCTTTGCTTGCCGCCGTCCATGGCGCCCTGGCGCTGACCGCCACCCTGTTGATGTCCGCCCCGGCCCAGGCCGCCGGCCCCACCTGCGAGGTCAACCGCCCGGTGCGGTTCAGCGGCCTGAACTGGGAATCCAACCTGGTGCTGGCCAACATCGAACGCTATGTGATGGAACATGGCTACGGCTGCAAGACGTCGGTCGAGATCGGCGAAACCCTGCCGATGCTGGCGGCGCTGCAACGCGGCGACGTGGACGTCACCCCCGAGGTCTGGCCGGGCCAGATCGAAGGCGCCTGGAAGAAAGCGCTGGCCAGCGGCCGCGTGCTGGGTCTGGGCCATGTCTATGACGCGGGCGAAGGCTGGTACGTGCCGCGCTACACCGTGCAGCGTCATCCCGACCTGAAATCGGCCGCCGACCTGGCGCGCTTCAAAGAAGTGTTCGCCGACCCCGAAGACCCCGGTCGCGGCCGCATCTACGGCTGCCCCGCCGGTTGGGCCTGTGGCACGCTGAACGACAACCTGCTGCGCGCGCTGGGGCTGGACCGCGACTACAGCCTGTTCGCGCCCGGCTCGGGCGCCGCGCAGAAGGCCGCCATCATGTCCGCCTACAAGCGCAAGCGCGACATCGTCTTCTACTACTGGACGCCCACCGCGCTGGTCGGCGCGCTGGACCTGGTCAAGCTGGAACTGCCCGCCTTCGACCAGACGGCCTATACCTGTCTGACGGACCCCAAGTGCGCCAAGCCGGTTGCCACCGAATTCAAGCCCAACCCCGTGGTGACCGGCGTGAACGCCGCCTTCGCCAAGGAGGCCCCGCAGCTGGCCGCATTCCTGGCCAAGCTCACGATACCGGGCGAGGCCATCGACGCCACCCTGGGCTGGCTCGAAACCGAAGGCAAGGAGCCCGAGGAAGCCGCGCGCTATTTCCTCAAGCAGTACGGCCCGGTCTGGCGCCAGTGGATGCCGCAGGACGCGGCGCAGCGGGTGCAGGCGGCGCTCGACAAGGAATGAGTCAGCGCGCTCATGTATCCTGACGTTTCGGCGCGCAGACAGCGCCACGACGAGACACGCAAAGGAAGCACACCATGGACGCCCTGTTCTGGCACAACGGTCACTGGACCACCGAAAACCCCAAACTGCTCGGCCCCGCCGACCACGCCTTCTGGATGGCCAGCATGGTCTTCGACGGCGCGCGCGCGTTTCGCGGCCTGACGCCCGACCTGGACCTGCACTGCCAGCGCGTCATCCGCTCGGCCGAGAAGATGCTGATGAAGCCGCAGCTGGGCTGGCAGGAAATCCAGGCGCTGTGCCTGCAGGCCGTGGCCAAGTTCCCCGAAGGCACCGAGCTCTACATCAAGCCCATGTTCTTCTGCGCCGACGGCTTTTTGCTGCCCGATGCGGACAAGACCCAATTCGTGCTGCACGTGTTCAAGGTGCCGATGCCGGGCGACCAGGGCTTTGCCGCCTGCTTCTCCAGCTTTGCGCGGTCGTGGCCCAACATGGCGCCCACCGACGCCAAGGCCTCGTGCCTGTACCCCAACGGCCAGCGCGCCATCCGCGAAGCGATGGACAAGGGCTTTGACAACGCCATCATGCTGGACGGCGACGGCAACGTGGCCGAGTTCGCATCCAGCAACCTCTGGATCGCCAAGGACGGCGTGGTGTCCACCCCCGTGGACAACGGCACCTTCCTGAACGGCATCACCCGCCGCCGCGTGCTGGCCCTGCTGAAGGCCGATGGCGTGGACGTGCAGGAACGCAGCCTGACGCGCGCCGACATCGAAGCGGCCGACGAAGTGTTCTCGTCCGGCAACTACGGCAAGGTGGTGCACGTGAACCGCGTGCAAGACCGCAAGCTGGAATACGGCCCGATGGCCCGCCGCGCCCACAAGCTGTACATGGACTACGCGGAAAGCACCCGCAGCAAGTAAGCCGCGACGCTTTTCCGGATCCGCCCTTGCTGCCCGCCCCGTGCGGGCAGCGCCGCATGGAACACAAACCGCAGCACCAAGGAAATTTCCGCATGCAATCCCGACGCGAGTTCCTGCGCGGCAGCGCCGCGGTCGCCGGCGCCGGCAGCGCCCTGGCGCTGCTGCCCGCCTCCATTCGCCGTGCGCTGGCCATCCCTGCGAACCGCCGCAAGGGCACGATCGAAGACGTCGAGCACATCGTCATCTTCATGCAGGAAAACCGATCGTTCGACCACTACTTCGGCGCACTGGCGGGCGTGCGCGGCTTTGGCGACCGCTTTCCGATTCCGGTGCCGGCCAGCCCCGATTTCCAGCACCGCACCGTCTGGGCCCAGTACAACGGCCGGCCCGACGAAGGCGCGCCGCGCAGCGTGCTGCCGTTTCACCTGGACACCGCCGAGGCCTACGAGACCATGCGGGTGGCCAGCACCCCGCACACCTGGTCCAATGCCCAGGATGCCTGGGACGCCGGCCGCATGGGCCAGTGGCCGGCCGCCAAGAAGAACCATTCGATGGCGTACTTCACGGAAAGCGACATGCCTTTCCAGTACGCCATGGCGCGGGCCTTCACCGTGTGCGACGCCTATCACTGTTCGTTCACCGGCGGCACCAACACCAACCGGCTGTTCGTCTGGAGCGGCACCAACGACGGTCTGGGCCGGGGCAACGGCCCGGCGCTGGGCAATCTGTACAACAAGCTGGGCGGCGGCGATCCGGCCGGCGCCTACACCTGGACGACCTACCCCGAACGCCTGGAGCGCGCCGGCATCAGTTGGCGCATCTACCAGAACATGGCGGACAACTATTCGCTCAACCCCACCGCCGGTTTCAAGGCCTATCGCGACGCCCACCAGGGCCTGCCGGGGTCGCTGGCAGCCTTGAAGGACAAGGCGCTGACCACCCGCAACCTGGACCTGCTGCGCCAGGACGTGCTGGACGGTACGCTACCCCAGGTGTCGTGGATCTGCGCCACCAAGGCCGGCTCGGAACACCCCAGCCCGTCAAGCCCGGCCCAGGGGGCCGACTACACCGCGCACGTACTGGATGCGCTGACCGCCAATCCCGAGGTCTGGAGCAAGACCGTCCTGTTGCTGATGTTCGACGAGAACGATGGCTTCTTCGATCACATGCCGCCACCCGCGCCGCCCACGCGCCGAGCCGACGGCACGCTGGCCGGCGCATCCACCGTGGACACGGTGGGCGAATACCACGAGATCGTGACGGGGGTCGAAAAAGACGACACCCCCGCCCACCTGCACGGCACCTACGGCCTGGGGCCGCGCGTGCCGATGTACGTGCTGTCGCCCTGGACCAAGGGCGGCTGGGTCAATTCGGAAGTGTTCGACCATACCTCGGTGCTGCGCTTCGTCGAGCGGCGCTTCGGCGTGGCCGAAACCAATATCTCGTCCTGGCGCCGGGCGGTGTGCGGCGACCTGACATCGATCTTCGACTTCGCCACGCCCGACGACGCCGATCGGTTGCGCGGCCTGCCGGCCACCGCCGACCGCGCGGCCCAGGCCGCGGCGCTGCCCGGCACCATCACGCCGCCCGCGCCCGACAAGCCCGGGCTGGCGCGCCAACAGGCCGGCACGCGGCCCTCGCGCCCCCTGCCCTACGCGCTGTCGGTGCAGGAACGTATCGACGGCGACGGCATCGTGCTGCGTTTCGACAATACCGGCACGGCCGGCGCGGTACTGCACGTCTACGACCGGCTGCACCTGGAGGCCGGTCCGCGCCGCTACACCGTGGAAGCCGGCAAGCAGCTCGAAGGCATCTGGCCGACCACCGCCGACCAGGGGCGCTATGACCTGTGGGTGCTGGGTCCCAACGGCTTTCACCGCCACATCGCCGGCCGCTTGCAGGCGGGCACGGTACCGCTGGCGGTCGCAGCCCTGTGCGAGGCGGCCGGCCCGCGGTTGCACCTGACGCTGCGCAACCCGGGTGGCCAGGCCCGCGTGGTGCGCATCGAGGCCAATGCCTACGGCTATCCTGGACGTGCCGACGCCGCACTGCCCGCCGGCGCCGAGACCCGGGTGGACTGGGACCTGGCGCGCAGCGGCGGTTGGTACGACTTCAGCGTGCATGCCGACGACGAACCCGGTTTCGTGCGTCGCGTGGCCGGGCGCATCGAGACCGGCGCCCCCTCAATCTCGGACCCCGCAATGGGACAGGAACTGATACTGCAATGGACACCGCCCGCGTGAAACCACCCGCCCCCTACGAAAACGCCGTGACCCTCCAGTTCGGCGATTCGCCTGAACTGGCCGACGAACTGCTGGCGCTGGTGCTGTCAGGCGCCAAGACGGCGACCTGCGGCGCACTGCGAGACTTCAACGAGCAAGAGCCGGTGCCCGAGGCGGGCCGGCGCGACGTAGTGCTGGACGGCCGCGGCCGCCCGGCCTGCGTCATCGAAACCACCAGCGTCCTGATGCAGCGCTTCGACCAGGTGGACGAAGCGTTTGCGCTGGCCGAAGGCGAAGGCCCGTACGCGGTATGGCGGGCCGAGCACATCGCGTACTTCGACCGCAATGGCGGCTATGCACCCGACATGATGCTGGTGTGCGAGCGCTTTCGCGTAGTGGAGGTGTTCGAACGCGGGACGGACTGAACGCCCGTCCCGCCAGGGGGCCGCGGCGCCCGCAGGCGCCTGCCCCCATCAGGCCGCTTCCTGCTCCGCGGCCTTGCCCAGGCCCAGGTAGCTTTCGATGACCTTGGGATCGCCGGCCAGCTCGCGGGCCGGGCCGTGCAGGATGACCTCGCCGGTTTCCAGCACGTAGCCGTAGTCGGCCACCTGCAAGGCCGCACGGGCGTTCTGTTCGACCAGCAGGATCGCCACGCCGGTTTCGCGCAGCCGCGCGATGATGTGGAAGATCTCGCGCACGATGCGCGGCGCCAGACCCAGGCTGGGCTCGTCCAGCATCAGCAAGGTGGGCTTGGCCATCAGCGCGCGCCCCACCGCCAGCATCTGGCGTTCGCCGCCCGACAGCGTGCCGGCCTGCTGGGCGCGGCGTTCGCGCAGCCGCGGAAACAGGTCGAAGACCTCGTTCAGCGTGTCACGCCAGCCGCTTTCGCGCGCCCGGTAACGGCGAAAACCACCGAGCAGCAGATTGTCTTCGACCGACATGGTGCCGAACAGCTCGCGCCGCTCGGGCACCAGCGACATGCCGGCGGCCACGCGACGCTCGACCTGCCAGCCGGACACGTCGGAGCCGGCGTACTGCACGGTGCCGGCCGCATGGCCGGTCTGGGGCAAGGACCCCATCACGGCATTCAGCATGGTGGACTTGCCGGCGCCGTTGGCGCCGATCACGGTGACGATGCTGCCTGCCGGCACGGTCAGGGTGGCGCCGGCCAGCGCGCCGACCTTGCCGTAGCGGGCCGACAGATTGCTGACTTCAAGTACGGGTTTGGACGCGGTCATTGCACGCCTCCTGCGGTGACGGGCTTGGCCTGGTCGGCTTCGGGCAGATCGTCGTCGATGCCGCCCAGGTAGGCTTCCAGCACCGCCGGGTTCTGTTGCACCTCGGCCGGCACGCCTTCGGCCAGCTTGGTGCCAAAGTCCATCACCACCAGGTGGTTGGTCAGGCGCATCACAAAATCCATGTCGTGTTCCACCAGCAGAATGCTCATGCCCTCGGCGCGCAGTTGTTCCAGCACACGGGCCAGGTCTTGCTTTTCCTTGTAGCGCAGGCCGGCGGCCGGCTCGTCCAGCAACAGCAGCACCGGGTCGCTGGCCAGGGCCCGCGCGATTTCCAGGATGCGTTGCTGGCCCAGCGCCAGGTTGCCCGCCTGTTCGTACAGGTATTCGCCCAGGCCGACGCGCTTGATCTGCTCGGCGGCTTCGTGCAGCAGCTGCGCTTCGCGGGCACGGTCGGCATGCAGGGCACCCGCCCACACCCCCACGTCGGAACGCAGGTGCGCGCCCAGCGCCACGTTTTCCAGCACCGTCATGCCCGGCAGCAATTGCACGTGCTGGAAGGTGCGGCCCACGCCCAGCCTGGCGATCTCGCGGGCCGAACGGTTGTCGATACGCTCGCCCATGAACGTGACCTTGCCGCGCGTCACCGGCAGCACGCCGCTGATCAGGTTGAAGGTCGTGCTCTTGCCGGCGCCGTTGGGGCCGATCAGGCCCATGATCTCGCCCGAGCGGACCTTGAAGGTGATGTCGTTGACGGCGACCAGGCCGCCGAATTCCTTGCGGATGGCATCCACTTCCAGCACCACCTGCCCCGCCTGCGGACGCGGACGCAGCGGCAGGGCCGGCGCCGGTGCGGGCGGCGCCAGGTTGCGGCGCGAACCGTCGGCGCCCGTCAGGCTGCCCCACCAGCCCGCCAGGATCGGCCACAGGCCGTTGCGGGCGTATTGCAGCATCAGGATCAGCAGCACGCCAAAGACGATCATCTCGAAGTTGGCATTGGTGTCCAGCAGCTTGGGCAGGAGGTTCTGCAGCTGGTCTTTCAGCACCAGGATGACGCTGGAGCCCAGCAAGGCACCCCAGACGTAGCCCGCGCCGCCGACCACCGCCATGAACAGGTATTCGATGCCGTAGTTGATGCCGAACGGGCTGGGGCTGACCGCGCGCTGCATGTGGGCATAGAGCCAACCCGACACGCACGCCAGCAAGGCGGCCCAGACGAAGATCACGACTTTGTACGCGGCCGTGTTCACGCCCATCGACTCGGCCATGCCGGCACCGCTCTTGAGCGCGCGGATGGCGCGGCCCGGCCTGGAGTTCAACAGGTTGCGGGTTGCCCACAGCGCCAGCAGCACGAACACCCAGATCAGGTAATAGATGTGACGACCGCTGGCCAGCGACATGCCGAACAGGCTGATGGGCTCGATGCCGGCGATGCCGTCATGCTTGCCCAGCGCATCCAGGTTGCCGAACAGGAAGAACAAGGACAGGCCCCAGGCAATGGTGCCCAGCGGCAGGTAGTGGCCCGACAGGCGCAGCGTGATCGCGCCGAGCAGATAGGCCACCACGGCGGTCAGGATCAGGCCGGCGGGCAGCGCCAGCCAGGGCGACACGTCGTATTGCGTGGTCAGGTAGGCGGTGGTGTAGGCGCCCAGGCCGACGAACGCAGCCTGGCCGAACGAGGTCAGGCCGCCCACGCCGGTCAGCAGCACCAGGCCCAGCACGACCAGGCTGGCCAGGCCGATGTAGTTCAGCTGCGTCACCCAGAATTCGGGCGTGGCCGGCAACAGCGGCAGGCCGGCCAGGACGACGATGAAGACAGCAAGCAAAATGCGGTTCATGACGTTTATTCCTCTTCGTCCACGTGATGGGTGCTGAACGAACGCCAGACCAGAACCGGGATAATCAAGGTGAAGACGATCACTTCCTTGTAGGCGCTGGCCCAGAAGGACGAGAACGATTCCAGCACACCCACCAGCAGCGAGCCGGCGGCCGCCACGGGGTAGCTGGCCAGGCCGCCGATGATGGCCCCGACGAAGCCCTTCAGGCCGATCAGGAAGCCCGTGTCGTAGTAGACCGTGGTGATGGGCGCGATCAGCATGCCGGACATGGCGCCGATGGCCACCGCCAGCGTGAACGTCAGGCTGCCGGACATGGTGGTGCTGATGCCCACCAGGCGGGCGCCGCGACGGTTGACGGCGGTGGCGCGCAGCGCGCGGCCGTACAGCGTCTTGCCGAAGAACAGCCACAGCGCAATGATCAAGAGCGCGCAGGTCGCCACCACGAACAGGCTTTGCGCCGACCACGTCATGAAGCCCAGGTCGACCTGGCCGCTCACGAACGCCGGCGTGCGCCAGCCTTCGGCGCCGAAGAACACCAGCGCCAGGCCGGTCAGCGCGAAGTGCACCGCCACGGACACGATCAGCAGCACCAGCACGGTGGCTTCGGCCAGCGGCTGGTAGACGATGCGATAGACCATGGGGCCCATCGGAATGACCAGCAGCAGCGTCAGCAGCATGTTCAGCCACAGCGAATTGCCGGCGGCGGTATACGTGACGGTCAGCCAGAGCAGCGCAAGCGGCAGGACGACACAGGTCAGCACCGCGCGAACCAATCCGGCCGCGTTGCGGGTGCGCAGTGCGCGCAGCAGTTCAAGCGCCAGGCAGACCACGCCCAGCAGCGGCAGCAGGTAGGCGGTGCCGGGCACCTTGCCATCCACCAGCATCGCCAGGGTCAGGGCGCCGAACGCCACGAACTCGCCCTGGGGAATGAAAATGACGCGCGTAACGGCGAATACCAGCACCAGAGCCATGCCCAGGAGGGCATAGATGGCGCCGTTGACGACACCGTCTTGCAGCAGGATCAGCGCAATTGAGGAATCCATCTAACAACCTATTTAGTTCTTGGTGCACCGGCCGCGCCCGGGACACTTGATACGACGCACCGGCCGGAGAGGCCGGTGCGAAGCATTGCTGGGGCGCCCAGGCGGGCGCCCCTGGATCGGGCAATCCGCGGGGATTACAGGCCGGGCTGGTAGACCCACTTGCCGCCTTCGACCTTGACGATGACGCGCGAACGCTCGTCAAAGCCGGCGTGGTCGGTCGGTGACATGTTGAACACGCCTTGCGAGACCGCCAGGTCCTTGACGTTTTCCAGGGCATCGCGCATGGCCACGCGGAATTCCGGCGTACCCGGCTTGGCGCCGGACTTCAGCGCCACGGGCAAGGCTGCCACGACCAGTTGGCCGGCATCCCACATATGGCCGCCGAAGGTGTTGGTCGAGCCGGCGCCGTTGGCCTTTTCATAGGTTTCGACGTAGGCCAGGGCCGACTTCTTGACCGGGTTGCTGTCGGGCAGTTGCGCCGCGACCAGCAGCGGGCCGGCCGGCAGGAACATGCCGTCGCAATCCTTGCCGCAGACACGCAGCACGTCGTTGTTGGCTGCGCCGTGGGTCTGGTAGATGGTGCCGCCGTAGTTGCGGGCCTTCAGTTCCTTCTGCGGCAGCGCAGACGGGGTGCCGGCGCCGGCGATCAGGATGGCGTCGGGCTTGGCGCCGACCAGCTTGAGCACCTGGCCCGTCACGCTGGTATCGGTGCGGCTGTATTTTTCGATGGCGACGATCTCGATGCCCTTGGCCTTGGCGGCCTTTTGCATCACGTCCAGCCAGCCGTCGCCGTAGGCGTCGGCAAAGCCGATGAAGCCCAACGTCTTGACCTTGGACTTGGACATCGCGTCAGCCAGCGCGCCGGCCATCAGGGCGTCGTTCTGCGGGGTCTTGAAGACCCAGCGGCGCTTGTCGTCCACGGGTTCGACGATCTTGGCGCTGGCGGCCACGCTGATCATCGGCACCTTGGCTTCGGCGGCCACGTCCACCATGGCCAGCGAGCCCGGCGTGACCGACGTGCCGATCAGCACGTCGACCTTGTCGTCGGAAGCCAGTTTGCGCGAGTTCTTGACGGCTTGCGTCGTGTCGGTGGCGTCGTCCAGCACGATCCATTCGATCTTCTGGCCGGCCACTTCCTTGGGCAGCAGCGCCACGGTGTTGCGCTCGGGGATGCCCAGCGAGGCGGCGGGGCCGGTGCTGGACACCGTGACACCCACTTTGACCTGGGCGCTAGCCAGCAGCGGCAGGGTCAGGGCAACGGCGGCGGCGGCCGCGGACAAGCCGAAGTGCTTGCGCATGTTTTTGTCTCCTGTGGTGGCTCTTTTGTTGCCCCGGTCGAGGCGGAAGCGAGCCTAGTTAAAGTTATACAGAAAAAAATATTATAGGGTTAAAAGAGTATCAAATGACTTCGCACAACTACGGTAAATCCCTGATGTGCTACGGAAACCCAGTTCAGCAAACGCATTCGTTAATGGCGAACTTGTACTTGAAAGCCCTGCGGGCGTCAGTTGGGGGATTCCCTTGTGCGGCGCACCCCGCCACCGCATTCAACGCCCCAGCATCGGCCACACCCGCTCGACCCTGGCGGCGACCCATGCGGCCAGCGCCGCCTTGATCAGATCGCCGGGCACGAACACCGCCACGGCCATCGCGGCCTTGGCCAAACCCATCTTGGTAACCGTCGCCAGCCACGGCACGCCGAACGCGTAGACCACCACGATGCCGCCCACCACGCAGGCGAAGGCATAGCCGGCCAGGGCCGGCCAGAAGCGCTCGGCCCGGCCCGCCAGACGGCGTGCCAGCAAGCCGGTGACCCAGGCCCCCGCCACCAGCCCGACCAGGAAGCCCCCCGTGGGGCCGAAGAACGCGCCCATGCCGCCCCGCCCGCCCGGCAGCACCGGCAGCCCGATGGCCGCCAGCACCAGATACAAGAGGCAGGCCAAGGCGCCGCGCCCGGGCCCCAGCATCGCGCCGGCCAGCATGGCCCCCAGCGTCTGCAAGGTGATCGGCACCGGAATGCCGGGCAGCGGCACCGGCGGAATCAGGCTCATCACGACGATCAGCGCGGCGAACAGGGCCACCAGCACAGTGTTGTTGGATTTCATGGCAGTGCCTTTTCTATCAAGACGAGCGTTCAGAGACTGCGGGCGTCGATGGCCTCGGCCACTTCCTGGGCCCGCTTCAGGGTCAGCACCACCAGGGGCACGATCAGCGCGGCCGGGTTTGCGCCCAGTCCTCGTGCCGCCTGCGCCTCGCGGATTTCATGGAAATTGCGCCATATCTCGGGCACGAAGCGCAAGGCCAGGGCCAGCGCCAACGCCACCTTGCCGGCGTCGACCAGCCCGATCCGCTGCAGCGGCATCAGCACGCGCTCGCACACGGCGATCAGGTCGGACGTACGGGTCGACAAGGTGACGGCCAAGGCCAGGCCCACCATCGCGGCAATGCGCAGCACCACGGCCAGCGCCTCCTGCCAGCCCTGGAAACAGCCCGTGAACAAGGCCACGGCCAGCAGCACCCAGGCCAGCCCGCGCACCTGCCTCCAGACGCCCGCCACCGTGGCCCCGGCCAGGCGCAGCAGCAGTGCCGCCACCAGGCACGCCAGCGCCAGCCCGCGCGGATCGTGCAAAAGAAACAGGCCCGCGCCCGCCGCGGCCAGCGCCAGCAGCTTGAGCCACGCGGGCAGTCGGTGCAGCGGCGAATCGCCGGGTATATATAGGGGTTCGATCACGCGCAGTGGTTCCGGTACCAGCGCAGCGCCGCTGCGGGCGTGTCGTCGGCAGCAATGGCGCCGTCCCGCACCACCACCACGCGCTCGAAGTCGTCGAGCAGGTCCAGGTCGTGGCTGACCACGATGGCGTCCTGCGGCAAGGCGGCAATGGCGTCGCGCACCCGGTTGCGGTTGCGCAGGTCCAGCTGGGTGGTGGGCTCGTCGAACACCACCAGCGCAGGGCGCATGACCAGCACGGCGGCCAAGGCCACCAACTGGCGCTCACCGCCCGACAGGGTGTGGCTGGTGCGGTCCGCCAGGTGCGCCACGCCCAGGGCGGCCAGTTGGGCCTCGATACGGGCCTCGCGCTGGCCACGGTCGGGTTCCAGGTGCTTCAGGCCAAACGCCAGGTCTTCGCGCACGATGGGAAAGACAATCTGGTTTTCGGGGTTCTGGAACACGAAACCGACCTGCCGGCGCACGGCTTTGAGGTCCTGACGGGTGTCCAGTCCGCCGACCCGCACGCGGCCCGAGGTAGGCAGCACCAGGCCATTGACCAGCCGCGCCAGCGTGCTCTTGCCGGCGCCGTTCGGGCCGACGATGCCAACCCGGCGGCCGGCAAGCCGAAGGCTCACCCCGCGCAACACTTCCGCCTGGGGCGTCGATACAATCGCCTGGTCAAACTCGATTAACATGGGGCGGGATTATGCCCGAACCATTTCGGGCATCGGGACTCCAAGAGCTGATATGGACAAAGTACGCAAAACCGACGCCGAATGGCGGGCCCAGCTGTCCCCGGAAGAATACGTCGTCACCCGCGAAAAGGGTACCGAACGCGCATTCACCGGGCGCTACTGGAATACCTTCACCCCTGGCATCTACCGCTGCGTGGGCTGCGGCACCGCGCTGTTCGCATCCGACACCAAGTTCGACGCGGGCTGTGGCTGGCCCAGCTACTTCCAGGCGCTGGATCCGGAACTGGTGCGCGAAGAACGCGACACCAGCCACGGCATGGTGCGCACGGAAGTGCTCTGCAACGTCTGTGACGCGCACCTGGGCCACGTCTTTCCCGACGGCCCCGAACCCACCGGCCTGCGCTACTGCATCAATTCCCTGTCGATGACGTTCGAACCCATAGAAGACTGAATGAAGAAGTTCCTGTTCGACCTCTTTCCGCTGTTCCTGTTCTTCCTGGCCTACCGGTTCACGGACATCTTCATCGCGACCGGCGTGGCCATGGTGGCGGCGGTGCTGCAGATCGTCTGGCTCAAGGCCACCGGCCGCGCCACCGAAGCCATGCACTGGATCAACCTGACCGTCATCCTGGTGTTCGGCGGCGCCACCATCTGGCTGCACAGCGATGTCTTCATCAAATGGAAGCCCACGGTGCTGTATTGGCTGTTCGGTGGCGCGCTGGTGTTTGCCCGCCTGCTGTTCGGCCGCAACCTGATCCGCCGCCTGATGGAAAAGCAGATCCAGCTGCCGGACGCCGCCTGGGAAAAGCTCAACCTGGTGTGGGCCGGCTTCTTCCTGGTCGCGGGCGCCCTCAACCTGTACGTGGCGTTTTCGGGGCATTTCACCGAATCGCAGTGGGTCAGCTTCAAGGCCTTTGGCCTGATGGGCCTGATGATCGTGTTCGTCATCGGCCAATCGCTCTGGCTGGGCAAGCACATCCAGACCGAAGACAACGCTGCGCCGGGCTCCAGCACCCCGCCCAAGCCCTGAGGCCGCCCGGCCGGGCCCGCGCGCCCGGCCCATCGCCCTTCCCCCACGGCGCGCCCGACGCGCCGGAACTTTACGATTGACGCCATGTCAGAAACCACCGATCGCATCGCCCTGATCCGGGAGCGCCTGGCCGTCCTGGAACCGCTTTCCCTGGACATCCAGGACGACTCCCATTTGCATGCCGGCCACGAAGGCAGTAAAAACGGCGCCGGCCATTATCGTGTGCACATCGTTGCGTCCTGCTTTGCGGGGCTCTCCGCCGTGGCACGGCATCGGCTGGTGTATCATCATTTGCAAGATTTGATCCCCTATCCGATTCATGCGCTTGCGCTAGACGCCCAGGCTCCCAAATAGTTAGTAAAAGGATATTCATGAAACGCATCGTCATGCTGGCCGCCGCCTGCGTCATCGCTGTGCCCGCTTTTGCCCAGAACGTGGCCACTGTCAACGGCAAGGCCATTCCGCAAAAGAGCCTGGATCAATTCGTCAAGCTGCTGGTCAGCCAGGGCGCCACCGATTCGCCCCAGCTGCGCGAACAGGTCAAGCAAGAAATGATCAACCGCCAGGTCTTCGTGCAAGCCGCTGAATCCACCGGCATCGCCAAGCAGGCCGACGTCCAGACCGAAATCGAACTGGCCCGCCAAGGCATCCTGGTTCGCGCCCTGATGGCCGACTACCTGGCCAAGCACCCGGTGTCGGATGCCAAGGTCACGGCCGAATACGACAAGATCAAGAAAGAACAGGCCGGCAAGATGGAATACAAGGTCCGTCACATCCTGGTCGAAGACGAAAAGACCGCCAACGACCTGCTGGCCCAGCTGAAGAGCAACAAGGGCAAGTTCGACGACCTGGCCAAGAAGAACTCGAAAGACCCTGGCAGCGCCGAAAAGGGTGGCGACCTGGGTTGGGCTCCCCCGACCAACTACGTCCAGCCGTTCGCGCAAGCCGTGACCCAGCTCAAGAAGGGCCAACTGGTCGACAAGCCGGTCCAGACCCAATTCGGCTGGCACATCATCATGGTCGACGACACCCGCCCGGTCGAATTCCCGCCGCTGGACCAAGTGCGTCCGCAACTGGAAGAAATGCTGCGCCAGCAAACCCTGGCCGATTACCAGAAGGAACTGCGCGAAAAGGCCAAGATTCAGTAAGCCTGTCGCCTTCCCAAAAAAACTGCCCGCAAACAGCGGGCAGTTTTTTTTGTGCCGGCGTTTCCCGGCAATACATCCTAGGACGCCTAGGACAGGCCCAACAGCGCCTTCAGCGCGTCTTCGTCCAGCACCGTCACGCCCAGCTCCCGGGCCTTGGTGAGCTTGCTGCCGGCGTCTTCGCCGGCCACCAGGTAGGCGGTCTTCTTGGAGACCGACCCGCTGACCTTGCCGCCGGCCGCCTGGATGCGCATCGAGGCTTCTTCGCGGGTCCAATTGGGCAGCGTGCCGGTCAGGACAAAGGTCTTGCCCGCCAGGGTAGTGTCTTCGGGCACGGCCTCGGCCACCGGCTGCACACCCTGCGCCTTCAATTGGTCGATGACGTCGCGGTTATGCTGCTCGGCGAAAAAGCGGCGGATGGAGCCTGCCACGACGGGCCCCACGTCGGGCACGGACGACAGGGCATCTTCGTCCGCATCCATGATGGCCTCGATGCTGCCGAAATGGCGCGCCACGTCGCGGGCGGTCGTCTCGCCCACGTGTCTGATGCCCAGGGCAAACAACAGGCGCCCCAGCGCCGGAGCCCGCGCCTTGTCGATGGCCTCGACCAGGTTGTCGGCCGATTTCTGGCCCATGCGGTCCAGGCCCACCAGCTCAAGCGGGCGCAGGCTGAACAGGTCGGCCAGCGACTTGACCCGACCGCTGTCCACCAGTTGCTCGACCAGTTTCTCGCCCAGGCCTTCGATATCCAGCGCCTTGCGGCTGGCCGCGTGCCAGAGCGTCTGCTTGCGCTGGGCGGCGCAGAACAGGCCGCCGGTGCAACGGGCGATGGTTTCGTCTTCCAGGCGCTCGATCGCGGAACCGCAGACCGGGCATTGCTTGGGCATGACGAATTCGCGCGCATCATCGGGCCGCTTCTCGAGCACGGCGCCCACGACCTCGGGAATCACGTCGCCCGCGCGCCGCACGATGACCGTGTCGCCGATGCGCACGTCCTTGCGGCGGATTTCATCTTCGTTGTGCAGCGTGGCGTTGGTGACCGTCACGCCGCCCACGAACACCGGCTTGAGCCGGGCGACGGGGGTGATGGCGCCGGTGCGGCCCACCTGCACCTCGATGTCCAGCAGCGTGGTGGTGGCTTCTTCGGCGGGAAACTTGTGCGCCAGCGCGAAGCGCGGCGCGCGCGCCACGAAGCCCAGCAGTTTCTGGGCCGGCAGCGAATCCACCTTGTAGACCACGCCGTCGATGTCGTAGGGCAAGGCAGCGCGCAGCGCGCCGACCTTGGCGTAGAACGCCATCAGGCCTTCGGCGCCAGTGGCGCGCAGGTTGTGCTTGACGTTGACGGGCAGGCCCAGCGAGGCCAGCCAGTCCAGCATCGCGCCGTGGGACTTCTCGGGCAGCGGCGAGGCCTCGGCGGCGCCCGCCGGCGCCTCGTCGAACAGGCCACTCTGCCCGCCCGGCAGGCCCTGGACCTCGCCCCAGCCATAAGCGAAAAAGCGCAGCGGCCGCTTGGCGGTGATGCGCGGATCCAGCTGCCGCAGGCTGCCGGCGGCCGCGTTGCGCGGATTGACGAAGACCTTTTCGTCGCGCTTGGCCTGGGCCGCGTTGAGTTTTTCGAAGTCGGCGCGATTCATCAGGACTTCGCCGCGCACTTCCAGCACCCTGGGTGCGGGGCCGGTCAGTTGCAGCGGAATCGCCTTGATGGTGCGGATGTTGGACGTCACGTCTTCGCCCGTCTGGCCGTCGCCGCGGGTGGCGGCCTGCACCAGGCGGCCATCTTCGTAGCGCAGGCTGATCGCCAGGCCGTCGAGCTTGAGTTCACAGAAGTATTCGGCCTGCTGGGCCGGGCCCAGCAGGCCCGCGCCACGCAGCGTGTCGGTGACCCGGCGGTCGAATGCCACGACGTCTTCTTCGTCGAAGGCGTTGCCCAGCGACAGCATGGGCACCGCGTGGCGCACGCTGCCGAAGGCCGACACCGGTGCCGCCCCCACGCGCTGCGTGGGCGATTCGGGCGACACCAGCTCGGGGTGGGCGGCTTCCAGGTCCTGAAGCTCGCGCATCAGGCGGTCGTAGTCGGCATCCGAGATCGACGGGTCGTCGTAGACGTAATAGCGGACGTTGTGCTGCTCGATCTCCGCGCGCAGGCGAGCCGCGGTTTCCGCCGCAGGGGTCCCTCCGGCCTTGCTCATTACGCAAACACCCGTTGAGCGCGCTCGCTGCCCGCCGGCAAACCGGCTTGTTCGAGCTGACCGAACAGCACTTGCAGGCGTTCGTCGATGACCGTTTCAGAGCCGTCGGCCAGGGGCTTGCCCTGGTCGTCGACCAGATCGGCACGCAAACGGGTGGCCAATTCGCGGCCCACGTCGACCATGCGGCCGAAGGCACGGCTGTCCGCCGGGCTGCACGGCACGTCCAGCAGCAGGTACAGGCGTTCGATGCCGCCCATGCCGGCGTCGAAGGCAGCGCCATCGGCGCGCGCCAGCGTGAAGCGGGCCACGCCGTTCTCGGCAGGCCAGGCCAGGCGGTTGCCATCGGCCACGAAGCCGGCATCGCGCGCCACGTTCAGGACTTCAGCGGCCGGTTGGGCGGCACCCAGCAGCAGCGTCAGGCCGACCTGGGTGTCCAGCGCGGCGCAGGTGTCGTCCAGGCGAGCCGCTTGTTCCAGCACGGCCTGTTGGTCGGGGCCTTCGATGAGCGCATCGAAGCGTTCGGCCATGTCCTGGGCGCGGGCCCAGGCCTGCGACCATTCGATGGCGGTCAGGGGGCCGCTGCGGTTGGCCAGCAGCACGGCCAGCTGCATGGACGCATAGGATTCGCCGGCATGTACGCGCGCGCGGTGACGGCGCTGGTCGGTTTCGGCGAACACGCGCATAGGCTTGCGGCCCACGTGGCGCAGGCTTTGCATGTAGGGCAACAGGTCGGCGCCGCGCACGGGCTCGGCGAAGTTGATTTCGATGACCACTTCGCACGCGGGATCGGGCTCTTCGGCGTCGTCGGCATCGCTGCCCGGATCGACCGGCTTGGGTTGCTCGGGGTGTGCCTTGGGGGCATCGCCCATGCCCGGCTCGCGCCGCATGGCCGCGCCGCCCGCGGCGGTTGCGCCCGCGGCCGCATTTGCACCCGCCCCCAGCAGGGGATCCTGCTCGGAGGTGGGAAAATGGCTTTGCATCTTGCGGCGGACGCGGCGGTCTTGCCACCAATTGAAGCCCAGCACCAGCAGTATCAGCAAGACGCCCAGGGCAATCAGCCCGATCTGCAAATCACTCATGTGTAAATCCCGCGCCAGGAAGCCGGCGCCATTCTGAATATTGGTTTATGCCGCTTCGGAGGCCATCATCTGGACGGCCGAATCTATATCTACCGCAACGATACGCGAAACCCCCTGCTCTTGCATGGTGACGCCGATCAGCTGCTTGGCCATCTGCATCGCGATCTTGTTGTGCGAGATGAACAGGAACTGGGTCTGCTCGCTCATGTTGGCGACCAGGTTGGCGTAGCGTTCGGTGTTGGCGTCGTCCAGCGGCGCGTCCACCTCGTCCAGCAGGCAGAACGGCGCGGGGTTCAGCTTGAACAGCGCGAACACCAGCGCGGTCGCGGTCAGGGCCTTTTCGCCGCCGGACAACAGGTGGATGGTGCTGTTGCGCTTGCCCGGGGGCTGTGCCATCACCTGCACGCCGGCGTCGAGGATTTCTTCGCCGGTCATGGTCAGCTTGGCTTCGCCCCCGCCGAACAGCTTGGGGAAGAGCTCGCCAAAGTGGCCATTGACCACGTTGAAGGTCTCTTGCAGCAGTTCGCGGGTTTCGCGGTCGATCTTGCGGATGGCGTCTTCGAGGGTATCGATGGCGGTCATCAGGTCCTGGTGCTGCGCATCCAGGAAGCCCTTGCGCTCGCGCGAGGTGTTCAGTTCGTCCAGCGCGGCCAGGTTGACCGATCCCAGGGACTCGATCTGGCGTGAAATACGCGTGACTTCCGATTGCAGCCAGTTGGCACGGCGCCATTCGTCGGGCTGGTTGGCCAGGTCCTGGGCCAGGGCCTCGCGGTCGACTTCACGCGCGTTCAACTGCTCGGTGAATTGTTCTTCGGCCAGCCGGGCGGCCTGCTCCTGCAACTGCAGTTCGGTGATGCGGGCGCGGCGCGGCTCGAGGGTGCGCTCTTGCTGCATGCGGTCTTCGTCGGCGCCGCGCAAGAGGGCCGACAGGTTTTCCATTTCCTGGCGCGCGCGCGACAGCGCGTCTTCGCGCTCGGCGCGCAATTCCAGGGCGTCCTGCAAGCCGGCCTGCGACGCCGAGGCGTCCAGGTCGACCAGGTCGGCCTGCAGTTGTTCGAGTTCGACACTGGCGCGCTGGCTCTGGTCGGCCGCCAATTGCTGGTTGCGCTGCAGGTCGGTGATGCGGACCTGGATACTGCGCTCGGCGAATTCGGCTTCCTGGGCGGCGCGTTCCAGTTCGCGCAGACGCGTACGGGCGGCCTCGGCCTGGGCGGCCAGGGTTTCGCCGTCCATCTCTGCATCGGCGAACCTGGACTGATGTTCGGCCAGTTCCTCGTCCAGGGCCTCGAAACGGGCTTCGGCCTCTTCGCGGGTGGCGCGCAGGTCTTCTTCGTGGGCGGAGATTTCTTCCAGGTCCTGGCGCAGGCGCGAGGCGCGCTCGCCGGACTGCTCGGCCTGCTGTTGCAGGCGCGAGTGTTCAAGCTGGATGTCATGCACCCGGCGGGTCACTTCGGCCACGCGCTGGCGCGCCGGCGCGATGGCCTGGCTGACCTGCTGCCAGGCGACCTCGGCGCGGGCCACCGCGGCGCGAGCCTGGTCGGTGATCAGTTGCTGGGCCTTGATCTCGCGTTGCAGGTTTTCGATTTCCTGCTGACGGGCCAACAGGCCGGCCTGTTCGGAATCCGGGGCGTAGAAGCGCACGCTGTGCGCATCCACCAGGTGGCCGGCCTTGACCACGCAGGCCGAACCGGCCGGCAGCGTGGCGCGCATCGCCAGGGCCTGGGTCAGGTCGGTGGCGGTGTAGATGCCGCCCAGCCACTCGTTGAGCAGCGTACGCAGGTCAGGATCGGTGATGCGCAGCAGGCTGGCCAGCGACGTCATGCCGGCCGGCGCGGCCGGGGCGGGCGCCGCCGGCGGCAATTGATAGAAAGCCAGGCGGGCGGGCGGCGCATCGTCCGAGAACGCGCGGGCCCAGTCCAGGTTGCGCACTTCCAGCGAGGCCATGCGCTCGCGCAGCGCGGCTTCCAGGGCGGTTTCCCAGCCGGGCTCCACGTGCAGCTTCTGCCACAGGCGCGCCAGGCCGGCCAGCTCGTGCTTGGCCAGCCAGGGTTCCAGGGCGCCCTGCTTCTGGACGTCTTCCTGCAGCTTGACCAGCGCCGACAGGCGGGCCTCAAGGCGGGCCAGGTTCTGAGCGTCGGTCTGGGCGGCGGCCTGGGCGCGGCTGCGTTCGGCGTCGGCTTCGGGCACCCGGCCTTCCAGGGTAGCCAGTTCTTCCTGGGCTTCTTCAAGCTGGTCTTCGCCTGCCGCGCGGTCGCCAGCCAGTTGCTCCAGGCGAGCCGGGTCGGGGCTGTGCAATTCGCGCAGTTCCTGTTGCAGACGCTCGCGGCGCTGCTCCAGGGCCTGCATCTGGCGGTCGGCGTCGCGCTGGGTCTGCGCCACCAGGGCCAGGTTCTGTTCCACCCGGGCCAGGGCGGCGCGCATCTCGTCGCGGCCGGAGGCGGCTTCGCGCACCCGCTGCTCGACCGCCGGCAAGGCCGCCTGGGCGTCTTCGGCGGTGGCGCGGGCCTCTTCGGTACGAGCGGCGCCGGCGGCCAGGTCTTCTTCGGCCTGCGCGATCTGCTCGGTGCAATGCTCGCGCTGGGTGGTCCATTCGGCGATCTGCTGCTGCAACTGGTCGCGACGCGCCTGCAGGCGGTTGCGGGAATCCACCACGTGGCGGATCTCGGCCTCGAGGCGACTCACCTGGGCATTGGCTTCGTACAGCGCGCCCTGGGCCGTATGGACGGCATCGCTGGCGGCGTAGTGGGCCTGGCGGCGGGATTCCAGCGCGGCCTCACCGGCCCGCAGGCCGGCAATGGCGGCCTCGAGCTCGTTCTGGGCCTGCGCCATTTCCTGGGCTTTCCTGGCACGCTCTTCGCGGGCGCCGGTTTCCTTCAGGAACCACAGGGCATGCTGCTTCTTTTCGCCGTCGGCCTGCAACTCGCGGTAACGGGTGGCGACCTCGGCCTGGGCTTCCAGCTTTTCCAGCTGACTGTTCAGTTCGCGCAGGATGTCTTCGACGCGGGTCAGGTTCTCGCGCGTGTCGGACAGGCGGTTTTCGGTTTCGCGGCGGCGCTCTTTGTAGCGCGACACGCCCGCGGCCTCTTCCAGGAACACCCGCAATTCCTCGGGGCGCGCCTCGATCAGGCGGTTGATCATGCCCTGGCCGATGATCGCGTAGCCCCGCGCGCCCAGGCCGGTGCCCAGGAAAATGTCGTGGATGTCGCGGCGGCGGACCTGCTGGTTATTGACGAAATAGCTGCTGGCGCCGTCGCGGGTCAGGACGCGGCGCACGGCGATTTCGGCGTAGGTGCTCCATTGCCCGGCGGCGCGGCCCTCGCTGTTGTCGAACACCATTTCGACCGACGCCCGGGCCGCCGGCTTGCGGTTGCCCGAGCCGTTGAAAATGACGTCCTGCATGGACTCGCCGCGCAGCTCCGAGGCCTTGGCCTCGCCGAGCACCCAGCGCACCGCGTCAATGATGTTCGATTTGCCGCAGCCATTGGGACCCACCACGCCCACCAGCTGGCTGGGCACGGGAATCACGGTGGGATCGACGAAAGACTTGAAGCCGGCGAGTTTTAGCTGAGTGAGACGCACAGTACGATGACGACGGGGTGGGTTGAACGAAAGGCGTTAACGGACCTGCCGCACACATTGCAAACCGGCCCCAGGGGGGCCGGCTCACGTATGGGTCGTATGATACCGCAGGCAGTCTGTCCCCAAACGTGAACAACGGTCAAGCCGGGGGCTGCCCGCATCCTGCCCCCCCTCGGGCTGACCTGCCGCAACCCGCGGGCAAACGCTGAATAGCCCTACCCGCGCCACGGGCTATACTCGCTGACACTTTTTCGCAAGTCACATAAATTTTCACGCAGACTGACCGGGCTCAGGTCAAAGAACGGGGACATTCTTGAAACGAGGTTTCTATCTGGTCATGGCCGCGCAGGCCTTCTCATCATTGGCGGACAACGCGCTGTTCATCGCAGCCATCGCCTTGATACAGGAACTGCACGGCCCCGACTGGTTGGCGCCCTTGATGAAATGGTCCTTCGCGCTGGCCTACGTGGTGCTGGCGGCCTTTGTCGGCGCCCTGGCGGACTCGTTCCCCAAGGGCCGCGTCATGTTCTCGACCAACGCCCTGAAAGTCGCCGGCTGCCTGCTGATGTTCTCGTACGCCAGCGTCGGCGTCGCCCCTGAATACCAGACCTATCTCGTCTGCGCCGCCTATGCGGTCGTGGGCATCGGCGCCGCCGCCTACTCCCCCGCCAAATACGGCATCGTCACCGAGATGCTGCCCCCGACCATGCTGGTCAAGGGCAACAGCTGGATCGAAGGCCTGACTGTCTTCTCCATCATCCTGGGCACGGTGCTGGGCGGGCTGCTGATCTCCACCACGGTGTCCACCGCGCTGCTGAACCACTCGTTCATCGGCAAGCTGGTGCACACGCCGGCCGAGGCCGCCATCCTGGTCATCGCCTTCGTCTACCTGCTGGCAGCGCTGTGCAACCTGCTGATTCCGCGCACCCATGTGCGCTATCCGCCGCAGCAGAAGAACCCGGTCAAGCTCATCCGCACGTTCTGGGGTTATGTCTGCGTGCTGTGGCGCGACAAGCTGGGCCAGATCTCCCTCGCGGTCACCACGCTGTTCTGGGGCGCGGGCGCGACTTTGCAACTGATTGTCATCGAATGGGGCCGCAGCCACCTGGGCTACCAGCTCGACAAGGCGTCGATGCTGATGGGCGTGGCCGCCCTGGGCACGGTCGTCGGTTCCATCCTGGCGGGCCGCATTCCGCTGCGTCGCGCGCTGGCGGTGCTGCCCGTGGGCGCCGCGATGGGCCTGGTCGTGCTGCTGATGCCGCTGGTGTATTCGCCCTGGAGCGTCTACCTGCTGTTGCTGCTGACCGGTGGCCTGGCAGGGTTCTTCGTGGTGCCCATGAATGCCCTGCTGCAACATCGCGGCCACGTGCTGCTGTCCGCCGGCCACTCGATCGCCGTGCAGAACTTCAACGAGCAGCTCAACATCCTGCTGATGGTGGCGATGTACACCCTGCTGCTGTGGCTGCAACTGCCCATCAACGTCATCATCGTGATCTTCGGCACCGTGGTCGCCGTGCTGATGGTGGTGTTCATGCGCTGGAGCAAGCGCAACCTGGCCAACGACCCCGATCTGCACGACCAGATCGGCCAGGAAGGCCACGGCCACGCGCTGGACTCGACCAAGGGCCACTGACGCCCGCCCCCAACAAACAGAAAGGCCGGCGGTCCATCACGGATGCCGGCCTTTTTTTTGCCTGTGCCCCGGGCAACGTGGACCCGGTTCGGCCCTGCCCGCCTACACCCTGCCTACATACGGGCCGCCAGTTTCAAATCCTGCCAGGCGCGCGCCTTCTCGGCCGGACTGCGCAGCAGATAAGCCGGGTGGTAGCTCACGATCACCGGAATCTCGCGTCCTTCGTCCGTCTTCATCTGGTGGATGCGGCCACGCAGGCTGCCGATGGTGGCATCGGTGCCCAGCAGCGCCTGAGCGGCGAACCGCCCCAGCACCAGGATGCGCTCGGGCTTGAGCAGCGCGATCTGGCGCATCAGGTAAGGACTGCAGGCGGCAATTTCCTCGGGCTTGGGATTGCGGTTGCCCGGGGGCCGGCACTTGATGACGTTGGCGATGAACACGTCGCGCTCGCGGCTCATGCCCACCGCAGACAGCATGGCATCCAGCAATTGGCCGGAGCGGCCCACGAAGGGTTGGCCCTGGCGGTCTTCCTGTTCGCCCGGGGCCTCGCCCACCACCAGCCAGCGCGTGGGCTGGCCGCCGTGCCCGAACACCGCGTGGCGGCGCCCCTCGCACAGGCCGCAGGCCGTGCAGGCCACGACTTGTTCCCGCAGTTCGTCCAGGTTGGCGTGCTTGACGGCCTCGGCCACCGGGATGCGCACCGGCGCGGCGTCAGGCGCGGCATCGGCCTTGGCCGCGGGACGCGGCGGCGGCCCATTGCGCACGGCTGCAGCGGGACCGCCCGTGCGCGGTGACGACACAGGGGGCATACCCGCTGGGGGCATCCCCGCTTGGGGCGTACCCGCTTGGGGCGTACCCGCTCTGGGCATATCCGCCTGGGACGCCCCCCCTGCGGCAGGCGCACCGGGCGCGGCCAGGGACGGCACGACGATGGAAGCGGCGCCTTGCGCCCCCGCGCCGGGCGTCGGAGACGCCGCCGCGCCCACTTGCCCGGCCGGGGATGAATCTGTTTTTGAAACAAGGACTTGCGCCACCGGCGCAGCGGCCGGACGCAGCCACAGGCGCTCCATGCCCAGCTCGCGCAGCCACAGGCGCTGCAGCGGATTGACGCGAGGCGCGGACGAGGCCGGCGCGGCGGTCGGGGCCGTCATGCCGCCACTCCCTGGGGCGCGGCAAGCGCATCAAAGCGCTTCTGCATCACCAGGGCGTCTTCGCGCCCGCCCTTCTCGGCAGGGTAATAGCCCCGCCGCAGGCCGATCTGCAGATAACCGCGGGCCTGGTAGAACGCCAGGGCTGACACATTGGACGGCCGCACTTCCAGCAGCACGCCCTCCAGGCCGCGCTCGCGCGCCTGCTGCTCGCACCAGTCGAGCAGCACGCTGCCCAGCCCCTGGCGGTGCAGGCTGCGAGCCACGGCGATCACCAGCACGTGGGCCACGTCGGGCGCGAACATCACGATACAGAAACCCGCCACCCGCCCCTCGCGCCGCAGCGTCCAGGCGCCATAACCGGCCGCCAGCGCATCGACGAAATTGCCGCGGGTCCAGGGAAAGGACTGCACGTTGGCCTCGATCGCGACGACGTCGTCGAGATCGGCATCGGTCAGCGGTTGCGGGCATACGGGCGCCAGGGTCGAGGGTGCCTTCGGGTTGCCGCCCTCGCCGCGTTGGCGCTCGGCGGTGGTAAACGCCACCTTGTCGCGCACATACAGCGGCGCCGCCTGTTCCGGGGGCACGGCGTCGCCCCGCAGCCAGCCCTGGCGCGCCAGGCGCGCCACGCTGGCGGCTTCGGGCCGCAGGGCCTCGCTGGCGCGGCGCCAGGCATCGGGCGCGACCATGTCGGCGGCGTAGGCATCCCAGGCATCGCCCGCCAGCACCACGGCCAGGGGCCGCCCGGCGCTGCGCGACCAGCCAGGCAGATGATGCGCCGTCCAGGGCACGACTTCGGCGGCCGCGATCAGCAGCGGTGCCTGCAGGGTTTCCCAGGCCGGCTCGCCGCCCGCCGGGCCGGCCTGACGGTAAACCGCCAGATAGACTTCATTCATGCGAGCGTCCAGCGCCACCACGATGGCCTCGTCCGCCCCGCCGACGGCCTGGGTGGCCACCGCCTGGTGCGACACAATGGGCAACACCGGAATGCCCAGCCCCATGCCCATGCCCTGGGCCACGCCGCAGGCCACCCGCAAGCCGGTAAAGCCGCCCGGCCCCTGGCCGAACGCCACCGCGTGCAAGGCGCCAGGGGGCAATCCGGCCTGGGCCAACAACTCGTTCGCCATGGGCAAGAGGCGTTCCGCGTGCTCCTGGGACCCCTCATGCTCGCGGACGCTGACCTCCAGCCGGTCGCCGGACGCGCGCAAAAGGGCCACGCCGCAGCGCGACGAAGAAGTTTCCAGAGCCAGCAGGTTTAGTTCCATAGGAGCAGATTGTACGAAATACCGGGCCGTTCCCCCGTATGTAAGGGGGATTTCAACCATGGTTCGCAATGTGTAATATCTTGTGAACGCCCACTAGCCGCTGGTTCTTGTCACTGTTACATTTCCGGCCATGAATACGCAAAACACCACCCCCACCCGAAAAATCCTCGTCGTTGACGATGATCCGCGCTTGCGCGATTTGCTGCGTCGGTATTTGTCCGAGCAGGGATTCAACGTTTTCGTTGCCGAAGACGCCAAAGAGATGGGCAAACTCTGGCAACGCGAGCACTTCGACCTGCTCGTGCTGGATCTGATGCTGCCCGGCGAAGATGGTCTGTCCATTTGCCGCCGGCTGCGCGGTGGCCACGACAACACGCCCATCATCATGCTGACGGCCAAAGCGGAAGAAATCGACCGCATCGTCGGCCTGGAGATGGGCGCGGACGACTATCTGTCCAAACCGTTCAACCCCCGGGAACTGCTGGCTCGGATCAACGCGATCCTGCGCCGCCGCGGCACCGAGGAACATCCCGGCGCCCCCAGCCAGGAAAACGAATCCATCGCCTTCGGCCCCTACGTGCTGAACCTGTCCACCCGTACGCTCACGCGCAACGGCGAACAGGTGCCCATCACCACGGGTGAATTCTCGGTGCTCAAGGTCTTTGCGCGCCATCCGAAGATCCCCCTGTCCCGCGACAAGCTCATGGAACTGGCGCGCGGCCGCGAATACGAAGCCTTCGACCGCAGTCTCGACGTGCAGATCTCGCGCCTGCGCAAGCTGATCGAACCGAATCCGTCCAAGCCCGTATTCATCCAGACCGTCTGGGGTCTCGGATACGTGTTTGTGCCGGACGGTGGTAGCTGACCGACACGCCCGCCCCGGGCAGGAGCGCAGCCTCGTGCCCCGCTTGCGCAGAACCTTCAGGAACCTGACTTCACGTTTGCGGCTCGGCTTGTTCGGCCGCACGTTCCTGCTGCTGGCCGCGCTGATGCTGGTCAGCCTGGGGGCGTGGCTACAAGTCTTCTTCAGCATGGAGCTGGGACCGCGCGCCAATCAAATGGCGCAGCGGGTGATCACGGCCGTCAATATCACGCGCACCGCGCTGATCTATTCGCACAACGGCGAACGCAGCAAGCTCCTGCTCGACCTGGCCACCAACGAAGGCATCCAGGTCTATCCGCGCGAGGTCACCGACTTCGCCGAAGCCCTGCCCGACGACGACTACTGGCAACGCGTTGCCCAGCACATCCGTACCCGCTTCGGCCCCGAAACGCAGATCGCCTGGGGAGTGAACCAGGTACCTGGCTTCTGGGTCAGTTTCCAGATCGAAAAAGACCTGTACTGGCTGGTGTTCGAACGCGAACAGATCGGCCTGACCGGGGGCATCGAATGGCTGGGCTGGGGTGCCACGGCGCTGCTGCTGTCCCTGGTGGGCGCGGCGGTCAGCGTAGGCTTCGTCAACCGACCGCTGTCGCGCCTGGCGCGCGCGGCCCAGGTGCTGTCGCGCGGGGAAACACCTGCGCCCCTGCCCGAGCAGGGGCCGCTGGAAATCCGCGACCTCAACGCCTCGTTCAACCGCATGGCCAAAGACCTGCGGCAGGCCGAGGCCGACCGGGAACTGATGCTGGCGGGGATTTCACACGACCTGCGAACGCCGCTGGCACGCATGCGCCTGGAAATCGAGCTGAGCGGCGTGTCCGAAGACGCCCGCCAGGCCATCGACGAAGACCTTGGCCAGATCGACCACAGTATCGGCCAGCTGATGGAATATGCCCGCCCGGCGGGCACCCTGCCCCAGCTGGCGACCGACATCTCGGCGGTGCTGGCCGAGCTGTACGAGCGCGAGCGCAGCCATACCTCGTCGCTGGGCGGCGACCTGGAAGCTTCACTCGAACCCGGCCTGCGCGCCCGCATCACGGCACTGGACCTCAAGCGCATCGTCAGCAACCTGATCGAGAACGCGCGCCGCTACGGTCGTTCCAGCGACGGCCAGGCTCATCTGGTCATGACACTGCAAGCTGAGGGCGGCATGATCGTCATCGAGGTATCGGACCGCGGGCCCGGCATCGCCCCCCGAAGACGTCGACCGCCTGTTGCGGCCGTTCTCGCGCGGCGAGGCCGCCCGCACCGGCGTCAGCGGCGCGGGCCTGGGCCTGGCGATCGTCGAGCGCCTGCTCAAGCACGTGGGCGGCGCCCTGCGCATGCTGCCCCGCGAGGGCGGCGGCCTGGTCGCCCGGATAGAGTTGCCCAAAGCTAAATTTAGGAATTATCAATTAGACAACGATAATCCATAGCGTAGAATTTATGGTTTGAGGCACAGCCTTAATTCCACCAACAACGACTGGGAGTAAACATGAAAACTGTTGGCGACAAACTCGAGCCCTTCAAGGTTACCGGCGTCAAGCCCGGCTTCAACCAGCACGAAGAAAACGGCGTGTCCGCATTCGAAGACATCACCGAAAGCTCGTTCCCCGGCAAGTGGAAGGTGATCTACTTCTACCCGAAAGACTTCACGTTTGTTTGCCCGACCGAAATCGTCGGCTTCAACAAGCTGGCCAAGGATTTCGAAGACCGCGACGCCGTCCTGCTGGGTGGCTCGAGCGACAACGAATTCGTCAAGCTGGCCTGGCGCCGTGAGCACCCGGACCTGAACAAGCTGGGTCACTATCAGTTCGGCGACACCACCGGCGCCCTGATCGACCAGCTGGGCGTGCGTGAAAAGGGTGCTGGCGTTGCCCTGCGCGCCACCTTCATCGTTGACCCGGACAACACGATCCAGCACGTTTCGGTGAACAACCTGAACGTCGGCCGTAACCCGGAAGAAGTTCTGCGTCTGCTCGACGGCCTGCAAACCGACGAGCTGTGCCCGTGCAACCGTACGGTTGGCGGCGCCACGCTGTAATTTCCAGCCCGGCCGGGGACCTGCTTGCGGGTCCTTCGCTGGGCTTTAACTGCTCTAGATTATAGGTAAAAACTATGGAATTTCTTACGACCATTAAGGAACAGCTGCCGGATTGGGCCAAGGACATCCGCCTGAATCTGGACGCCGTGATCGCCCGCTCGACGCTGGCCCCGGAAGATGCCGTCGGCGCTGCCCTGTCGGCCGCCTACGCCGCCCGCAGCCCGGTGCTGGTCGAGGCCTTCAAGAGCGGCCTGTCCGAAACCGACGCCAACGCCGCACTGACCGCGTCCGCGCTCATGGGCATGAACAACACCTGGTACCCGTATGTGGAAATGACCGGCGATGCCCAGTTGAAGAGCCTGCCGGCCCAACTGCGCATGAACGCCTACGCCACCCATGGCGGCGTGGACAAAAAGCGCTTCGAGCTGTTTGCGCTGGTGGCCTCCATCATCGGCAAGTGCCACTTCTGCGTGGCTTCGCACTACGAGAACCTGAAGAAAGACGGCCTGTCGACGGAACAGCTGCGTGACGCCGGCCGCATCGCCTCCGTGGTCAACGCCGCCGCCCTGGCGCTGGCCGCTCAAGGCAAGTAATTCCGCATTGCGCCGCGACAAAAAAAAGCCCGCCTGTGCGAACAGGCGGGCTTTTTTGCCGGGCGGGCGATCGCCGGCCGTCATGCCAGCGGCGGCGCGGTGAGGGTCAGTTGCCCTGGGAGGCCTTGACCTGTACGGTCGGCAGGCCGTTGGCGACCCAGGCCTCGATGCCGCCGCGGTACCAGTAGACCGGCCAGCCCAGCGTGCCGGCGCGCAGCGCGGCGTTATAGGAAGAGCGGTCATTCATGCTGCCACCGATGAACACCAGCGGCACATTGTGTTCTTTCTCGGTGCCCGTCTTCTTGTGCAGCCAGCCGTCGAATGCGTTCTGCATCTGGTCGGTGACGCTGCCGTCCTGGCCCGCATCGATCAGCGGGTAGGCGTCCGGCACCGTTTCGCGCAGGCCGCTGGTATCGATCATCAAGAGATTCTTCTCGTTCTTGAGCAGATAGACCAGATCCTTGGTGGTGATCACCTTGGCGCGAGGATGGCTGGCGGGCGTCGGGCCTTTGTAGGGCGCCGAGAACAGCAGGGTGGTCGGCGGCACGCCGGTCTCCTGCAGTTCGTCGAAGCCGCCGGCCGGCGCGCGCGGCGGCTGGCCGCCCGACGGTTGCTGGCGCGGCTGCTGTTGCGGCTGCCCGGGCTGTTGTTGGGGGGCGCCCCCGCCTTGCTTGATCTCGCCCCCGACCGTGCCCATTTCGATGTCGGAAATCATCACCGCGATGTTCTCGATCAGCTCGTAGCACATCGTGATGGTGCCTTCGCGCGGGCTGTACCAGGCGTTGAGCTTGCCGCAGTCCTTGAAGGTCACGTTCACCGGTCGCGGCAGCACGTAGGTCTTGCCGAGCAGCTTGATGTTGTCGCCGATGGCCTGCGAGAGGTTGTTGGCGAACAGGTTGCCGATGCGGCGCGACGACGGTTCGAAGGTGACGTTCACCGGTGCGCCGGGCGCGTTTGCCGGCTGCTGCCCGTCCGGCGTCCAGGCGCCGACGCGGGTGTACGGCGCCAGGATCCGGCGCCAGGCGCGGTTCTGCTTGGTGAATTCATCGCCGCAGCGCGCCTTGGTGCGGTCTTCGAAGCCGACCTCCTGGACCAGCGACTCGAACACGGCCGGGTTGCCGCCGTACATGATGCACAGCATGTTGCGGAACCGCTTGAGATCGCCCGTGTGCTCGTCCTGCCAGGGCGAATTGCCCGCGCCCTTGGCTTCGGCCAGCTTGCCGTTGTAGTACCACTGCAGGGCCGCGTACTTGGCCGCGCCCTGCACCATGGCGTTGGTGTCCTTGTTATCGGACGGGTACATGGTCGGTTCGACCACGTGCAGCGCCGAGTAGATATCGACCGCGTCTTCTTCGGCGCCGGTCGACGGCAGTTCCAGTTCGCCGATCAGGGCATGGCCGAACTCGTGCAGGAAAATGCTGCGCATGATCCCGACATAGACCGCCACGATGCGGGTGGAGTCGCCGCCAAAGCGCGGATAGGGGCCGGTGCCCGGCAAGCCGCTGTTGTCGCTGGACGCGGGCGTGCGAGCCGGCGCCGTCTGCTGGCCCCCACCGCCCCCCCCGCCGCTGCGGGCCGGCAAACCGCCCGATTGCCCGTTGCCGCCACCGGACTGGGCGGGCGCCAGGTTGGAATTGACCGTGAAGTCGGCGATGCCGAACGTGCCGACGTCATACGCCATGATGCCGACCTCGGAACCGAGCGCGGCCGCGTCTTCGACGTCGCCGATCTTCTGGCCGTTCACGATGAATCGTGCGGCGCCCGGCACTTCCACCACCTTGATGCGGTCGGAACCATCGAGCTTGGCCAGGTTGGGCACCGATGCGATGTCGCGACGGTTCTGCCCATCCAGGCAGAACAGCTGCGTGTTCTTGTCGGCGGTAATTTCGATCAGGCACAGGCCCTTGCGCGCGCGGTTGGTCAGCGCGACGCCGATGGAGGCCTTGGGTTTCTGCGAATTCAGGACGACGTTCACGTCGATGATGCGGCCCGTTTCCGGTGCCGGCCCGAGATTCAGGTACAGCGTCTGTTCGCTGCCGCTGCTCTCTTTGTTGCGAAGGGTGAACCAGCCATCCTGGACCCCTGCGGTCCAACCTTGCAGCATTTGCTGCCGTACCGCGCCGGCCAGCGGGCCGAGTTGCTGCTCGAATTCAGCATGTGCTGGCGAACCAAATGCGACGAGGGCCAAAAACAGGGCAACGCCACGTACATGCATCCTAGTGTCCCTAATATTCAGGCGAGAATAGCGGAGAATATTCCAGTTCAAACCCGGTCGCAAGGCGAAAACAGGCTGTGTTTTCAGCCGTCGGGCTCAAACCGCGCGGGACTTGCGCCGAGCCGCAGGAAGGACGCCACTCGCGCCCATTTTTTCCGTTTGTTAATTAGTTATATACATGTATCTGCGTATATAAAAAAACAACGGTCAGGCGCGGGCCAGCAGCGCCACCACGGTCGCCGAGATGCCTTCTTTACGGCCCAGATAACCCAGGCCTTCGTTGGTCTTGGCCTTGATGTTGACCTCGGTCTCGGCCAGGCCGGTGTCCGCCGCGATGTGCCTGACCATGGCGGGCGCGTGCGGGCCGATCTTGGGCGCCTGCGCGTGCACGGTGGCGTCGATGTTGACGGGCACCCAGCCGGCGGCGCGCACGCGCGCCATGGCTTCGCGCAGCAGCACCCGGCTGTCCGCACCCTTGAAGGCGGGGTCGGTGTCCGGGAAGTGGCGGCCGATGTCGCCCAGGCCGGCGGCGCCCAGCAGCGCGTCGGTGATGGCATGCAGCAGCACATCCGCATCGGAATGGCCCAGCAGGCCGTGCGTATGGGGGATGGTCACGCCGCCGATGATCAGCGGGCGGCCCTCGACCAGCGCGTGTACGTCAAAACCTTGTCCGACGCGGAAGGGAATACTCATAGCCATTTTTCCATCAGTTCGAAATCGTCCGGCCAGGTCACTTTGAAATTGCGCATCGCGCCCGGCACCAGCAGGGGGGCATAGCCCGCGGCCTCCAGGGCCGAGGCCTCGTCGGTGACCGCGACACCGTTCACGGCAGCGGCCGTCAGCGCATCGCGCAGCGCGCCCGCACGGAACATCTGCGGGGTCTGCGCCAGCCACAGGCCGTTGCGGTCCAGCGTGCGCTCGACGCGTTCGTGGCCGCCCTTGACGGTGTCGGCCACCGGCAGCGCCAGCAGGCCGCCCACGGGATCTTGCAGGCAGGCGTCGATCAGGCGGGCCAGCGCGGCAGCGGGCAAGCCCGGCCGAGCCGCATCATGCACCAGTACCCAGGTGTCGTCGGCCACGCCGCTGTCGGCCAGGGCCCCGGCCACGGTATCGGCGCGGGTGGTGCCGCCGCAGGCCCGCCAGACGGTGCGCGGCAGGCCGGTCAGGGCCTGGTCGACCCAGCCGTCGCCCGGCGTCACGGCCACCCGCACCTGCGACACGCGGTCGTCGGCCAGCAGCGCCAGGACCGCATGGCGCAACATGGGCTGTCCGGCCAGCGGACGGTACTGTTTCGGCACGGCCTGGGCGCCGGGCCGGCTGGCGCGGGCGCCGACGCCCGCGGCGGGCACGATCGCAATGATTGAGTCAGACATGGTTCGGTGATTTTATAATCTTCCGCTTGATGCCTGCTCCCAGCCTGATGCCCGCCCCCACCTCCTCCGCCACGGCAGCGCCGCCCGTCCCTGCGACCGCCCCCACTCTTGCCGCGCTGAAAGCCGGCGCGCGCTACGCCCAGCCCCGTCCGCCGGGGTCCGGCGACGCCTGGCTGCTGGCCGACCTGGCCCGGCAGGCGGCCGCGCCCCTGGTCGTGCTGACGGCCGAGCCACTCGAAGCGCAGCGCCTGGCCGAGGAAATCGCCCTGTTCGCCCCCGGGCTGCGGGTACGCCAGCTGCCCGACTGGGAAACGCTGCCCTACGACGCGTTTTCGCCCCACCAGGATCTGATCTCCGAACGCCTGCACACGCTGCATTCGCTGATGACCAAGTCGGTGGACGTGCTGACGGTGCCGGTGACCACGGCGCTGTACCGCCTGGCCCCCCCCTCGTTCCTGGCGGCCTACACGTTTTCGTTCCGCCAGAAAGACAAGCTGAACGAAGCCGCGCTGCGGGCGCAACTGACGCTGGCCAACTACAACCACGTCACCCAGGTCACCGCGCCGGGGGAATTCTGCCTGCGCGGCGGCCTGATCGACCTGTTCCCGATGGGCTCGGCATTGCCCTACCGGCTGGACCTGTTCGACGACGAGATCGAGACCATCCGCAGCTTTGACGTGGACACCCAGCGCAGCCTGTACCCGGTGCGCGAGGTGCAACTGCTGCCCGGCCGCGAATTCCCCATGGACGAGGATTCGCGCAACCGCTTCCGTGCGCGTTTCCGCGAGGTCTTCGAAGGCGACCCGTCGCGCGCCCTGCCCTACAAAGACATCGGCAACGGCATTCCGTTTGCCGGGGTCGAGTACTACCTGCCGCTGTTCTTCGAAGAAACCGCCACGCTGTTCGACTACCTGACCGAAGGCACCATCACGGTCACGGTCGGCGACATCGACGACGCCATGATGCGGTTCAGCCAGGACACCGGCAGCCGCTACAACTTCCTCAAGAGCGACCGCGAGCGACCGGTGCTGCCGCCGTCGGCCCTGTTCCTGGACGAACAGGCGCTGTACGCCCACCTGAAGGCGTTCCGCCGCCTGTCGCTGGCCGCAGGCCAGCCGCACCCCGATTTCCGCGCCGCGCCCGACGTCAGCGTGGCGCGCCGGTCCGACGACCCGATCGCCAAGCTGCGCACGCTGGTGGGCAAGCATCAGGGCCGGGTGTTGCTGTGCGCCGATTCGGCCGGGCGGCGCGAGACGCTGGTGCAGATGCTGAACGAATTCGGCGTCACGCCGGACGCCCAGCCGGACACGGTCGAGGCCTTCCTGGCGTCAGATGCCCATTTCGGCATCGTGGCCGCGCCCTTGGCCACGGGCTTCGAGCTGCCGCAGGCAAACCTGGCCTTCCTGACCGAGAATGACCTGTATCCCGGGCTGGCCAGCACCGGCCGGCGCGGCAAGCGCGACCAGGAACGCGCCAGCAACGTCGAAGCCATGGTGCGCGACCTGTCCGAGCTGCGCGCCGGCGATCCTGTCGTGCATGCGCAGCACGGCATCGGCCGCTACCACGGCCTGGTCAACATGGACATGGGCGAAGGCGAGATGGAATTCCTGCATCTCGAGTACGCCAACGGCAGCACGCTGTACGTGCCGGTGTCGCAGCTGCACGTGATTGCCCGCTACAGCGGCGCCGATCCCGAAGCCGCGCCGCTGCACCAGCTGGGTTCGGGCCAATGGGACAAGGCACGCCGCAAGGCCGCCAAGCAGGTGCGCGACACCGCCGCCGAACTGCTCGCGCTGTACGCCCAACGCGCCGCGCGCGAGGGCTTTGCCTTCAACCTGCCGCTGAACGACTACCAGGCCTTTGCCGAAGGCTTCGGCTTCGAGGAAACCGCCGACCAGGCCGCCGCCATCGAGGCCGTCCTGGCCGACATGACCTCGGGCCGGCCGATGGACCGCCTGGTCTGCGGCGACGTCGGCTTCGGCAAGACCGAGGTCGCCCTGCGCGCCGCCTTCCTGGCCGTGGCCAACGGCAAGCAGGTCGCCCTGCTCTGCCCCACCACGCTCTTGGCTGAACAGCACGCGCAGACATTCTCAGACCGCTTCGCCGACTGGCCCGTGCGGGTGGTGGAACTGTCGCGCTTCCGGTCACCCAAGGAGGTGGCAGCCGCCGTCGAAGGCATCAACGACGGCCGAGTCGACATCGTCATCGGCACCCACAAGATCCTGTCCAAGGACGTGAAGTTCAAGCGCCTGGGCCTGGTCATCATCGACGAAGAGCACCGTTTCGGCGTGCGCCAGAAAGAAGCGCTGAAGGCGCTGCGCGCCGAGGTCGACGTGCTGACCCTGACGGCCACGCCAATTCCGCGCACGCTGGGCATGTCGCTGGAAGGCATCCGCGACTTTTCCGTCATCGCCACCGCGCCGCAAAAGCGCCTGGCCATCAAGACGTTCGTGCGGCGCGAAGACGGCAGCACGCTGCGCGAGGCGCTGCTGCGCGAACTCAAGCGCGGCGGCCAGTGCTACTTCCTGCACAACGAGGTCGAGACCATCCACAACCGCCGTGCCCGCCTGGAAGAACTGGTGCCCGAGGCCCGCATCGCGGTGGCCCACGGTCAGATGCCCGAGCGCGAACTGGAACAGGTGATGAAGGGCTTCTACCAGCAACGCTACAACGTGCTGCTGTGCACCACCATCATCGAGACCGGCATCGACGTGCCCAGCGCGAACACCATCGTGATCCACCGCGCCGATCGCTTCGGCCTGGCACAGTTGCACCAGTTGCGCGGCCGGGTCGGCCGTTCGCACCACCAGGCCTATGCGTACCTGCTGACACCGGGCGAAGACGCCATCACCAGCAACGCCAAGAAGCGGCTGGAGGCCATCCAGGCCATGGAAGAACTGGGTTCGGGCTTCTACCTGGCCATGCACGACCTGGAGATCCGCGGCACCGGCGAAGTGCTCGGCGACTCGCAGTCGGGCAACATCCAGGAAGTCGGCTTCTCGATGTACAACGAGATGCTCAACGAGGCCGTGCGCGCCCTGCGGGCCGGTGAAGAACCCGACCTGGACGCGCCCTTCAACCTGGCCTGCGAAGTCAACCTGCATGCGCCGGCGCTGCTGCCGTCCGATTATTGCGCCGACGTGCACGCACGCCTGGGCGTCTACAAGCGCCTGGCTCATGCCGCCGACGAAGACGACCTGATCCACATCCAGGAAGAGCTGATCGACCGCTTCGGCAAACTGCCTGAGGCCGCCCAGACCTTGCTCACCACGCACCGCCTGCGCCTGGCCGCGCAACCGCTGGGCATCGTCAAGATCGACGCCAGCGAGACCCAGGCGCTGCTGCAGTTCGGCCCCAAGACCAGCGTCGATCCTGCCAAAATCATCGAGCTGGTGCAGCGCCAACGCCACATCAAACTCGCCGGACAGGATAAATTGCGGGTTGAGATCAAGGCTGCGCAAATACCTGCCCGCGCCGACGCGGTGCGTGCCGTGCTGCGCGCCCTGAAGTAACCCGCCCCGACATTCGCATCTTTATGACTATCCATCACCTTGTCGTTCAATCCCCCGGCCTGACGGTCGAACACGCCGAGCAGATCGCCGCGCTGGCCCAGGCCCAGGGCGTGGCGCGCATCAGCGCCACCGCCGCCCGACTGCTGGACGTGCAATACGACGACGCCACGCGCGCCGAGGCAACGGGCTGGGCCGAACGTCACGGCATCGACGTCGCCTTCCTGCCGGCCGGCCTGAAGCTGTCGCACTGCAAGGTGCTGGCCATGGACATGGATTCGACGCTGATCAACATCGAGTGCATCGACGAGATCGCGGGCGTGGCCGGCGTGAAGGACAAGGTGTCCGAAATCACCGAAGCCGCAATGCGCGGCGAAATCAAGGACTTCTCCGAAAGCCTGCGCCGCCGCGTCGCGCTGCTCAAGGACGTGCCCGCCGAAGCCCTGGAACAGGTCTACACCGAAAAACTGCGCCTGAACCCTGGCGCCGAACGTCTCATCACCACCGCGCAGGCGGCAGGCATCAAGGTGCTGCTGGTGTCGGGCGGTTTCACCTTCTTCACCGACCGCCTGCGCGAGCGCCTGAAACTGGACAGCGCGCACGCGAACACGCTGGAAATCGACAACGGCGTGCTGACCGGCCGCGTGCTGGGCGACATCCTGGACGCCGATGCCAAGGCCGTCTATCTGCGCGAATTCGCCCGCGCGCATGGCGCCACCAAAGAGCAGATCATCGCCATGGGCGATGGCGCCAACGACCTGAAGATGCTGGGCGCCGCCGGCTTCCCCGTGGCCTATCACGCCAAGCCGCTGGTGCGCCAGCAGACGCGCTATGCGTTGAACGTGTCGGGCCTGGACGGCGTGCTGAACTGGTTCGAAAGCTGATCCCCGCCAAACGCGGGGCGAAAAAAAGCCACCTTCAGTGAAGGTGGCTTTTTGTTGGAGCGCCCGTTATCAGTAGCGGACCTTCAGGGACAGCAGCGCCGCCCGGCCCGTACCCAGAGCCGCATAGTGCGCGGCGTAGGCCTTGGTGTAGTAGGTTTCGTCAAACAGGTTCAGCACATTCAACTGCGCCGAGATGTGGTCGTTGAACTCGTACGCCGCCATCGCATCGAAGCGCCAGTAGGAAGGCACCCAACGCGCCTTGGGCGTACCGTCGGCATTCCTGGTGGCGTCGGAATTGCCGTACACCTTGTCGACGTAATACGCACCACCGCCCACGGTCAGCTTGGGCAGCACCTTGTAGGTGGTCCACAGGCTGAAGGCGTTGCGCGGCGTGTTGGGCAGGTCCTGGCCGACGGCGCCGCTGTTGTAGGCGCCCTTGGTCATTTCGCTGTTCATGAAGGTGTAGCCGCCGAACACATTCCACTTGGGCGTGATGCTGCCGGAGAAACCCAGCTCAATGCCGCGCACCTTGGCCTCGCCCACCTGCGCCACTTCGGTGGCCGATACCGCGACGCTGGTGTTCTTGCGGATGTCCTGGAACACCGCGCCGGACAGCGTCAGGCGGTCGTCGAACACCTGCCACTTGGTGCCCAGTTCAACCGAGCGGCTCTTTTCGGGTTCGAGCGACTGGTTGGTCACGGAAACCGCGTCCGAAATGGCGCTGCCTGCCAGGGCCGACGGCGTCGACGACGTGCCGTAGGTCGCGTAAATCGTGCCGTTGGGCAAGGGTTTGTAGGCCAGACCCAACTGGTAGTTGAACAGGTTGTCTTCGCGGCTGGTGCTGTAGAACGCTGGCGTGGTGGCCGGATCGCTGCGGCCCTTGGCGATGTTGCTGCCGCTGGTGCGGTAGTTGTCCCAGCGCAGGCCGACGCTGGCTTGCCATTGCTCGTTGAACTTGATGGTGTCAAAGCCGTACAGCGCCACGGTATCCGTGTTGTAGCGGGCCGGGTTGCCGTTGCGTGTCAGGGTGCCGGGGTAGGACGTGCCGGGGTCCGGATTCCACAGCGGCGCGCAAAGCGCCGGATTGGCGTAGATGGGCTTGTTCTTGGCGTCCGTACCGGTGACGCAACCGCTGGTGCCCGCGGGCACACCGGATTCGGTATAGCTGTCCTTGTCCTGCTTGACGTTGCTGTATTCAAAGCCCAGGTCGAAGGTGTGCTTGAGGCTGCCGGTCTCGAATTCGCCCGTCAGGTCGGTCTGGTTCGCGAACGTCTTGGTGACGTAGTAGCCCGACTTGAGGGCCCGATAGACCAGGCCGTTGGGCACGTTGCCCTTGCTGTCATCAGGGTTCGTCGCGGCAAAGTCGGTGGTGCCGCGGCCATAGCGCAGCACGTTGCGCAATTGCAGCTTGTCGGAAAAATCGTGCTGGAAGTCGACGGTGGCCACGTCATCGCGCGTTTTCATGAAGTCGCGATCTTTCAGGCCGTAGAAGGTCTTGCGGCTGACGCCCCGGGTCTCGGTCACCGGCTGGCCCGTCTTCGGGTCATACGGAATCGAGTAATCCGGCATGCTGTCGTCTTGGTAGTGGTAGTAGCTGAGCGTGATGCGGGTGGGTGTGCCCACGCCCAGCATCAACGACGGCGCCACGCCCCAGCGTTCGAAATTGACCGCGTCATCGCGCCCCGGCACGTCGCCCTTGTTGCCCATGACGTTCAGGCGGAACGCCGCCTTGTCGGCCAGGCGCCAATTGCTGTCGATGGTCGCGCGGTAGTTGCTGTCGGTGCCGATCTGGGCGGTGGCTTCCGTGAAGTCCGTTGCCTTGGGCGCCTTGCTCACCATGTTGATGCTGCCGCCCGCACCGCCGCGTCCGGAATAGACCGAATCAGGCCCCTTGATGACCTCGACCTGCTCCAGGTTGAAGGTGTCGCGCACCTGGGTGCTGGCGTCGCGCACCCCATCCAGGAAGATACTGCCCGCCGAATTCTGCCCCCGGATGATGGGCAGGTCGCCGCCGGGCCGGCCACCTTCGCCTGCACCGAAGGTGATGCCCGGCGAATTGCGCAGCACATCCTGCAACGTGCTCGCGGCCTGGTCCTGGATGACCTGCTTGGGCACGACCTGTACTGTCCGGGGCGTATCCAGCAGCGGCGCCGTCATTTTCGGCGACTGCGCCGTGGAGGTTTGATAGGACGAGCCCTCGCCCTCGACCCGCACCGGCGAAAGCTGCGTCACGCCGGCATCAGCGGATTGCGCCGACGCGCAGGAGCCGACGAACAGGGCCGGCACCGCGATCGCGGCGGCCAGGGACGAGGTAAGCGTATTCATCGAATACGAGTCTTGGGGCTTCAAATCAGCTTCTCCTGAACATGAATGACAACGATTCTTGTTTTTTTACAGGTTGCGATTCTGAGGGGTCCTGCTGAAAGATTCCTGAAAGCCCGCCGAAATAGGACTAAAAGATGAAAAAACAACACGCGCTGAGGAAATTTCCTCAGTAAACAGCACCTCATGACGCGGGTTTTCCCGAGTCAGACTCAGGGCAAAACGAGCGATACGACAGCAAGAATGCGTGCGCCCCGTAGAACAGCGCCTGACGCATCGGCTACCCCCCTCCCCACCCAGGGTGCCGCCACAATGAAAAACGCCCCTGGCGGGGCGTTCTGGCACTTCCTGGGCCTATCCGTGAGCGTATGCTCAGGTCCGCAGACGCGGATGGCGCTTGAACAGGTAGCGGTACACGAATCCGGGATAGGCCAGTACCAGATACAGGCTCAGGGTGATGGCGTAGAACTCCCAGGTCTGGGCAAAACGATTGCCCAGCACGGACTCGAAGGTAAAACCCAGGGCGCCTACGATCAGGTAGAACACCAGCACTTCAACGAGGCGCATCCAGAACGGCTTGACGGCTTCGGCGCCCCCCTGCTTCCAGGGCAGCACGGCGAACACGCGCTCGGTCAGGAAAGGCAGGTTCGCGCTGACGAGCGCCAGCGCGATCAGGAGCCATACCGCCAAGGTCTGGTTCATGGCCCGGTCTGCTTACAGGCTGAGCGAGCCGCGGATGGCCTGCACGCACAGGGCCATCAGGCCACCCGGCAACAGGCCCAGCACCAGGATCAACAGGCCGTTGACCGACAGCACGCCGCGCTGGCCGCAGGTGGCCGCCATCGGGGCGGCATCGGCCGCAGGTTCGTCGAAGTACACGACCTTGACCACGCGCAGGTAGTAGAACGCGCCGATCAGCGAGAACATCACCGCAACCACGGCCAGCGTGACGTGACCGGCGCTGATCAGGGCCTGCAGCACGGCCAGCTTGGCGTAGAAGCCCACCAGCGGCGGAATGCCGGCCAGCGAGAACATCAGCAGCAGCACGATGGCGGCGTGCCACGGGCTGCGACGGTTCAGGCCCTTCAGGTCGTCGATGTGCTCGCACTCGAAACCCTGGCGCGACAGCAGCAGCACGATGCCGAAGCTGGCCAGCGTGGTCAGCACGTAGGTCAGCATGTAGAACAGCGACGCGCCGTAGGCGGACGAGGCCAGTTCCGGCTTGCCCACCACCGAGCCCGACATCAGGCCCAAGAGCACGAAGCCCATGTGCGAGATGGTCGAGTAGGCCAGCATGCGCTTGAAATTGGTCTGTGCGATAGCGGTCAGGTTGCCGATGGCCAGCGACAGCACGGCCAGGATCATCAGCATCGGCTGCCAGTCGGCGGCCAGGCCATGCAGGCCGTCCACGAGCAGGCGCAGCGTGATGGCGAAGGCCGCCAGCTTGGGCGCGCCGCCCAGGATCAGGGTGACCGCGGTGGGCGACCCCTGGTAGACGTCCGGCACCCACATGTGGAACGGCACGGCGCCCAGCTTGAATGCCAGGCCCGACACCAGGAACACGATGCCGAACACCAGGGCCAGCTTCTCGGCCTTGCCGGCGGCGATGACCTTCGAGACTTCAGCCAGGTCCAGGTGACCCGTGGCGCCGTAGACCATCGACATGCCATACAGCAGGAAGCCCGAGGCCAGCGCACCCAGCACGAAGTACTTCATGGCGGCTTCGGTGGCCACGACGTTGTCGCGGCGCAGGGCGATCAGCGCGTACAGCGCCAGGGACATCAGTTCCAGGCCCAGGTAGATCGAGATCAGGTTGCCCGACGAGATCATGACCATCTGGCCAAGCAGCGCGAACAGCGTCAGGACGTAGAGCTCGCCGCCACGCATCATGTCGCGCAGTTGGGCGTAGACACGGCCGTAGACCAGCGTGACCGCCACCGCGATGTACGAGGCGATCTTGAGCAGGTGCGACAGTTCGTCGGTGACGTACAGGCCGTTGAAGGTCGAACCCGCAACGCCGTTCTTCCACTGCAGCGCCGACACCACGGTCAGCACGCCCAGTGCAAGCATGGTCAGCAGGAACGTCGGCTTGCGCTCGGGGTGATTGCTGACCGCGTCGACGAGCAGGATAGCCAGGCCGAAAACCAGCAGGAGGATTTCCGGTGTCGCCAGGGCGAAATCGATTTGGGATTGCATCATTGTCTTGTCTTACAGTTTCGAGACGGCAACGTGTTGCAGCAGGGCCTCGACCGACACGTGCATGACGTCGGTGAAGGGCTTGGGATAGATCCCCATGTACAGCACGGCGATCGCCATCACGCCAAGAATCACGAATTCGCGGCGGTTGATATCGGTCAGCTCACGGACGTGATCGTTGGCAATGTCGCCCAGCACCACGCGCTTGACCATCCACAGCGAATACGACGCGCCCAGGATCAGCGCGGTGGCTGCCAGGAGGCCGATCCAGAAGTTGTGCTCGACCGCACCCATGATCACCATGAACTCACCAACGAAACCGCTGGTGGCCGGCAGGCCGCTGTTGGCCATCGAGAACAGGATGAAGAACGTGGCGAAACGCGGCATCACGTTGACCACGCCACCGTAGTCGGCGATGCGGCGCGAGTGCATGCGGTCGTAGAGCACACCAATACACATGAACATGGCGCCCGATACGAAACCGTGCGAGATCATCTGCACGATGGCGCCTTCGACGCCGGCCGTGTTGAAGATGAAGAAGCCGAGCGTCACGAAGCCCATGTGGGCAACGGACGAATAGGCCACCAGTTTCTTCATGTCGTCCTGGACGATCGCGACCAGGCCGATGTAGATGACGGCGATCAGCGACAGCGTGATCATCATGCCTGCCAGGCTGTGCGAAGCGTCGGGGGCGATCGGCAGCGAGAAGCGCAGGAAACCGTAGGCGCCCAGCTTCAGCATGATCGCGGCCAGCACGATGGAGCCGCCCGTGGGGGCTTCGACGTGGGCGTCAGGCAACCACGTGTGCACCGGCCACATCGGGACCTTGACCGCAAAGGCCGCCAGCAACGCCACGAAGATCAGGATCTGCGGGGTGTAGCCCAGCTTGGTCTGCTGCCAGGTCAGGATGTCGAACGAACCGCCCGAGGCGTGCCACAGGTAGATGAACGCGACCAGCGTCAGCAGCGAACCCATCAGGGTGTAGAGGAAGAACTTGAATGCCGCATACACGCGGTTCGGTCCGCCCCAGACGCCGATGATGATGTACATCGGGATCAGCGTGGCTTCGAAGAACACGTAGAACAGCATGCCGTCCAGCGCGGCGAACACACCCACCATCAGACCCGACAGGATCAGGAAGGCGGCCATGTACTGCGCCACGCGGCTGGTGATGACTTCCCAGCCGGCCAGCACCACGATGATGGTGATGAAGGCGGTCAGGAGCACGAACCACAGCGAAATGCCGTCGATGCCCAGGTGGTAATTGACGTTGAAGGCTTCGATCCAGGAGGCCTTCTCGACGAACTGCATGGCAGCCGTCTTGGAGTCGAACCCGGTGTACAGCGGGATCGTGACGAGGAAGCCGGCGATCGAGCCGATCAGCGACAGGCCGCGCGTCAGGCCGGGACGGTCGTCTCGGCCCACCGCCAGCACCAGCAGGCCGAATACGATCGGGACAAAGATCGCAAGCGTGAGCCAGGGGAAAGTGTTGGATGCCATCTCGCTTGCCATCATTGGGGAATCAGCACAAAGAAAGTCACCAGCGCCATGATGCCGATGATCATTGCGAACGCGTAGTGATAGATGAAGCCGGACTGCAGGTGACGGCTGATCGCAGCCACCCAGCCCACCACGCGGGCGCTACCGTTGATCAGGAAGCCATCGATGATGCCGCGGTCGCCGGTCTGCCACAGGCCACGGCCCAGGCAGCGCAGGCCGCGCGCGATGATCTGTTCGTTGACCCAGTCGACGTAGTACTTGTTTTCAAGCACCTTGTTCACGCCCGACAGGCTCGACTTGATCGCGGCCGGAACCTTCGGATTGATCAGGTAGCAGTACCAGGCGATGACCGCACCGGCCACGACCAGCCAGAACGGCAGGGTCTGGAAGGCGTGCAGGCCGAAAGCCACCCAACCGTGCCATTCTTCGTGCAGCTCGTGCATGGCCGGATGCTGCGGCAGCACCGTGATCACGCCGTTGAAGAACTTGCCGAACAGCATGGGATCGACCGCCCAGGCGCCCACCAGCACCGACGGGATCGCCAGCAGGATCAGCGGCAGGGTCACGACCCAGGGCGACTCATGCGGCTTGCCGCCGTGGTGGCCGTGGTCGTCATGACCGTGGTCGTCGTGGCCGTGGGCATCATGGCCATGGCCATGGTCGCTGGTGTCGAAGCGTTCCTTGCCGTGGAAGACCAGGAAGTACACGCGGAACGAGTACAGCGAGGTCACGAACACGCCGATCAGCGTGGCGTAGTAAGCGAAGCTTGCGCCCCAGACGTGGGCGGCGCCGGCGGCTTCGATGATGTGTTCCTTCGAGTAGAAACCCGAGAAGAACGGCGTGCCGACCAGGGCCAGCGTGCCCAGCAGGAACGTGATCCAGGTGATGGGCATGTACTTGCGCAGGCCGCCCATGTTGCGGATGTCCTGGTCGTGGTGCATGCCGATGATGACCGAACCGGCGCCCAGGAACAGCAGCGCCTTGAAGAACGCGTGCGTCATCAGGTGGAAGATCGCCACCGAGTAGGCCGAGGCGCCCAGCGCGACGGTCATGTAGCCCAGTTGCGACAACGTGGAATACGCGACCACGCGCTTGATGTCGGTCTGGATGATGCCCAGGATGCCCAGGAACAGCGCGCCGATGGCGCCGATGACGATGATGAACGACAGCGCCACGTCCGACAGTTCGAACAGCGGCGAGAAACGCGCCACCATGAAGATGCCGGCCGTCACCATGGTGGCGGCGTGGATCAGTGCGGAGATCGGGGTCGGGCCTTCCATCGAGTCAGGCAGCCAGGCGTGCAGGGGAACCTGCGCCGACTTGCCCATGGCGCCGATGAACAGGCAGATGCAGGCCACGGTCAGCAGCATCCAGTCCGAGCCGGGCAGCGTCAGGGTGGCCAGCTTGTCGGCCTGGGCGAAGACTTCGCCGTAGTGCATGGTGCCGGCATAGGCGAACAACAGGCCGATGCCCAGCACGAAGCCGAAGTCGCCGACGCGGTTGATCAGGAATGCCTTCATGTTGGCGAAGATCGCCGTGGGGCGGGTGTACCAGAAGCCGATCAGCAGGTACGACACCAGGCCCACCGCTTCCCAGCCGAAGAACAGCTGCACCATGTTGTTCGACATCACCAGCATCAGCATGGAGAACGTGAACAGCGAGATGTACGAGAAGAAGCGCTGGTAGCCGGGATCGTCGGCCATGTAGCCGATGGTGTAAATGTGCACCATCAGCGACACCGAGGTCACCACGACCATCATCATGGCCGACAGCGGGTCGATCAGGAAGCCGATTTCCAGCTTGGTCTGGCCGATCAGGCTCCAGGTGTAGACCGCGCCGTCAAAGCGCAGGCCGTTGAGCACGTCGCCCAGCACCACCACCGAACCGATGGCGGAAATGAGCACGCCCAGGATGGTGATGACGTGCGAGGCGCGGCGGCCGATGGGACGGCCCAGGAAGCCGGTGCCGAAAAGGCCCGCGAGAATTGCTCCGGCCAGCGGCGCCAGCGCGATGAGCAGGTAGAGATTGGGTGAGCTAGACATTTTCTTCCAATACCCCGTCAGCCCTTCAGGCGATCGAGTTCGTCAACGTTGATCGTGTTCAGGTTGCGGAACAGCAGCACCAGGATGGCCAGGCCGATCGCCGCTTCAGCGGCGGCCACGGTCAGGATGAAGAACACGAACACCTGGCCGGCGGTGTCGCCGAACCAGCTGGAGAACGCCACGAAGTTCATGTTGACGGCCAGGAGCACGAGCTCGATGGACATCAGGAGAATGATCAGGTTGCGGCGGTTCAGGAAGATACCGAAGATCCCGATGGCGAACAGGATCGCCCCGAGGATCAGATAGTGGGCCAGCGTCAGCGTCATTGTTTTTCTCCTTGGGGCGCGGCGGCGGCGGGCGCCGAGGCGCCGTTCCTGGCCTGGGCGCGCTCGCTCTGGGCGGGCATGCTCACCATGCGGAAGCGATCCTTCGAGCGCACGCGGACGGCGGCAACCGGGTCGTTGTACTTGACGTCGCGACGGCGGCGCAGGGTCAGTGCGATGGCGGCAACCATGCCGACCAGCAGCAGCGCGGCGCCGACTTCGATGGCGTAGATGTACTGCGTGTACATCACTTCACCGAGGGCACGGGCGTTGTTGTAGTCGCCGGCGACCGGGGCTTGGGGGCCCGCGCCGTACCAGGTCGAACCCAGCACGAAGGCCATTTCCACCACCATGACCAGGCCGATGATCAGGCCCAGCGGCAGGTAGGTCTTCATGCCCTGGCGCAGCGCATCCATGCGGATGTCCAGCATCATGACGACGAACAGGAAGAGCACCATCACGGCGCCCACGTACACCAGCACCAGCAGCAGCGCGAGGAACTCGGCGCCCAGCAGCATCCAGAGCATGGCCGCGTTGGTGAAGGCCAGGATCAGGTGCAGGACGGCGGTGACCGGGCTGCGCGCGGTGATCACGCGGAACGCCGCGATCACCAGCACGGCGGCCAGTATGTAAAACAGGACAGTGGTAAAAGTCATGGATCAGGACCCTGGGCTCAACGGTAGGGAGCGTCTTCGGCCCGGCGGCGGGCGATGTCGGCTTCGTAGCGGTCGCCCACGGCGAGCAGCATGTCTTTGGTGAAATACAGGTCGCCGCGCTTTTCACCGTGGTATTCGTGGATATGGGTTTCCACGATCGAGTCCACGGGGCAGCTTTCCTCACAGAAGCCGCAGAAAATGCACTTGGTCAGGTCGATGTCGTAACGCGTGGTGCGGCGGGTGCCGTCATCGCGCTGGTCCGACTCGATGGTGATGGCCAGCGCGGGGCACACGGCTTCACACAGTTTGCATGCGATGCAGCGCTCTTCCCCGTTGGGGTAGCGGCGCAGCGCGTGCAGCCCGCGGAAGCGCGCCGAGGTCGGCGTCTTTTCCTGCGGGTAGCGCAAGGTGACCTTGCGCTTGAAGAAATACTTGCCCGTCAGGCGCATGCCCTTGAGCAGTTCGGCCAGCATCAAGCTGCCGAAGAAATCTTTGATCGCTTCCATATCCTGCCTCTGCCTGGCGGCTTAGCGCCAAATGTTCCAGGGCGTCTGCATCCAGATCGCCACCACGACCAGCCAAACGCCGGTCAGCGGGATGAAGATTTTCCAACCCAAACGCATGATCTGGTCGTAGCGGTAGCGCGGGAAAGAAGCGCGGAACCACACGAACAACGAGACCACGACGAACGTCTTGAGACCCAGCCAGATCCAACCCGGAATCCAGGTCAGCGGCGCGATATCGATGGGCGATGCCCAGCCGCCCAGGAACATGATCGACGCCATGCAGGACAGCAGGATCATGTTGGCGTATTCGCCCAGGAAGAACAGGGCGAAGGCCATACCCGAGTATTCGACCATGTGGCCGGCCACGATTTCGGATTCGCCTTCCACCACGTCGAACGGGTGGCGGTTGGTTTCAGCCACGGCCGAGATCACGTAGATCACGAACAGCGGCAACAGCGGCAGCCAGTTCCAGGACAGGAACGTCAGGCCCTTGTCGGCGAACCAGCCGCGGTTCTGCACATGCACGATTTCCGACATGTTCAGGCTGCCGGACACCAGCAGCACCGTCACCAGCACGAAACCGATGGCCAATTCGTACGACAGCATCTGGGCCGAGGCGCGCAGCGCGCCCAGGAACGCGTACTTGGAGTTCGAGGCCCAACCGGCGACGATCACGCCGTACACGCCGACCGACGTGATGGCCATGATGTACAGCAGGCCGGCGTTGACGTTGGCCAGCACGACGTCGGGGCCGAAGGGCACCACGGCCCAGGCCGCCAGCGCCGGCATCAGCGTGACCACGGGGGCCACGATGAACAACACCTTGTTGGCCTGGCTGGGGACCACGACTTCCTTGGTCAGCAGCTTGAAGACGTCGGCGAAAGGCTGCAGCAGCCCCTTGAAGCCGACGCGGTTCGGACCCATGCGCACGTGCATGGCGCCGATCATCTTGCGTTCCCAGTACGTCAGGTAGGCGACGCACAGGATGATCGGCACGGCGATGACGACAATCTTGATGAGGGTCCAGAGCACCATCCAGACCGTCGGGCCCAGCAGCGCCGTACCCTGGCTTTCAAGAACATTGAGCCATTCCATCAGGCACGCTCCACGCTGAGTTGACCAAATGCGCCACCCAGGGCTGCGGTATTTTCAAAGGCTGCGGAAATGCGCACGGCGCGATCGGCCACGGCATCATCCTGCACGGTTTCGAGCTCGACGGCGCCCTGCCCGCCCGTCACGCGCACCGTGACGCCGGCTGTCAGGCCGAGGCTGGTGAGCGTGCGGCCGTTCATGCGCGCGGCGGGCTTCTTCGAAGCCGGCGCGGCCTGCAGCGGTTCCGAGCGGCGCACCATGGCGTCGCTGCGGTAGATCGGCACGTCGGCAACGCGCTCCAGGCCGGCCACGGCCTGGCCCAGGCCCAGCGGCGCCTTGATGTCGTTGGACAGGCGACCTTCGATGCCACCGGCCAGCGCGGCGTCGCGCACGGATTCGGAGGTTTCGTCGTCGAAGCCGGCCAGGTGCAGGACGTTGCCCAGCACGCGCAGGACCTTCCAGGCCGGACGGGTCTGGCCGAACGGCGCGACCGTGCCCTTGAAGCTCTGGGCCAGGCCCTGGGCGTTGACGAACGTGCCCGAGGTTTCGGTGAACGGGGCCACCGGCAGCATGACGTCGGCCCATTCGGCGGCGGCCGAACGGTAAGGCGTCAGGGCCACGGCGAACTGCGCACCGCGCAGCGCGGCGATCGCTTGCTGGCCGTTGTCGGCATCCAGCAGCGGTTCGGCGTGCAGCACGACGTAGGCCTTGAGCGGCTCGGCCAGCATGGCGGCGGCATTCTTGCCGCCCTTGCCCGGCACGGCACCGGCCAGGTAACCGCCGACGGTGTTACCGCCGGATGTCAGGAAGCCGAACTTGCCGCCGGCCAGATCAGCCACGGCGCGGCCGTTGGCGGCCAGGGTCGAGGCCTGGGCGCTGGCCACGGCCATATTGCCCAGCAGCACGGCGGTGTTGGCACCGGAAGCCAGGCTGGCGGCGATGATCTTGGCGTTTTCGCCCGGGGTGACCGAGGCGAATTCGGCGGGCACGGCGGCTTCCTTGGCTTGCGCCAGGGCCACGGCGACTTCGGCCAGGGCACGCGGCAGCTCGGACGGCGCAACCGTGATGCGGCCGGCGACGGGCATCAGGGGATCGTCGGCGGCGCTGTCGACCATCAGGATCTGCGTGCCGCGCTTGGCGGCCTGGCGCAGGCGCTGGGCCATCAGCGGGTGATCCTTGCGCAGGAACGAGCCGACGACCAGGATGCGGTCCAGGTTGTCGAGTTCGGCGATGGGCATGCCCAGCCACGGCGCGCCGGTCAGGGCGGCGTCGAAGGCGGCGTCGGTCTGGCGCAGGCGGAAGTCGATGTTTTCCGACCCCAGCGCGCGCACCAGGCGGCCCAGCAGTGCGTATTCTTCGGTGGTGGCGTATTCGGACGCCAGCGCGCCGATCTGGCCGGCGCCAAAGCTGTCGCGAACCCGCGACAGGCCCTGCGCCACGGCGGCCAGGGCGTCGGCCCAGGAGGCTTCCTGCCACTTGCCGTCGGTGCCCTTGATCATCGGGGCGGACAGGCGGTCGTCGCTGTTCAGGCCTTCGTACGAGAAACGGTCGCGGTCGCTGATCCAGCATTCGTTGACGGCTTCGTCTTCGAACGGGACCACGCGCATCACGCGATCGCCCTTGACCTGGACGACCAGGTTGGCGCCCAGGCTGTCATGCGGGCTGACCGAACGGCGGCGCGCCAGTTCCCAGGTGCGGGCGCTGTAGCGGAAGGGCTTGGAGGTCAGCGCGCCCACCGGACAGATGTCGATCATGTTGCCCGAGAGCTCGGACTCGATCGAGCGGCCCACGAACGACGTGATTTCGGAGTGTTCGCCACGGCCCAGCATGCCCAGTTCCATGACGCCGGCGATTTCCTGGCCGAAGCGCACGCAGCGGGTGCAGTGGATGCAGCGGCTCATTTCCTCGGCGGAAACCAGCGGACCGAGGTCCTTGTGGAACACCACGCGCTTTTCTTCCTGGTAGCGCGAGGCGGAGCCGCCATAACCCACGGCCAGGTCTTGCAGCTGGCATTCGCCGCCCTGATCGCAGATCGGGCAGTCGAGCGGGTGATTGATGAGCAAGAATTCCATCACCGACTTCTGAGCGGCGCGAGCCTTCTCGGAGCAGGTGTGCACGACCATGCCGTTCGTCACGGGGGTGGCGCAGGCGGGCAGCGCCTTGGGCGCTTTTTCCACTTCGACCAGGCACATGCGGCAGTTGGCCGCGATGGACAGTTTCTTGTGGTAGCAGAAATGCGGCACGTAAAGCCCGACTTTCTGGGCCGCATGCATCACCATGCTGCCCTCGGGCACTTCTACCGTATTGCCGTCGACGGTTAGTTCAACCATTGCTGTTCCTGAGACCTACAGATATTGCGGAACCACACAAGACTTATGCTCGATGTGGTGCGCGAATTCGTCGCGAAAATGCTTGAGGAAGCCACGGACGGGCATGGCGGCGGCGTCACCCAGGGCGCAGATGGTGCGGCCCATGATGTTGCCTGCCACGTTGTCCAGCATGTCCAGATCTTCCGGACGGCCGTGACCGTTTTCGATGCGGTGCACCATGCGGTAGAGCCAGCCGGTGCCTTCGCGGCACGGCGTGCACTGGCCGCAGCTTTCCTCGAAATAGAAGTACGACAGACGCAGCAGCGACTTCACCATGCAGCGCGTTTCGTCCATGACGATCACGGCGCCCGAACCCAGCATGGAACCCGCCTTGGCGATGGCGTCGTAGTCCATCGTGGTTTCCATCATGATGTCGGCCGGCAGCACCGGAGCGCTGGAGCCGCCGGGAATCACGGCCTTGAGCTTCTTGCCGCCGCGCATGCCGCCTGCCAGTTCCAGCAACGTCGAGAACGGGGTGCCCAGCGGGATCTCGTAGTTGCCGGGACGTTCGACGTCGCCGGTGATCGAGAACAGCTTGGTGCCGCCGTTGTTGGGCTTGCCGACTTCGAGGTAGGCCTGGCCGCTGTTGCGGATGATCCAGGGCACCGCCGCGAAGGTTTCGGTGTTGTTGATGGTGGTGGGCTTGCCGTACAGGCCGAAGCTGGCGGGGAAAGGCGGCTTGAAGCGCGGCTGGCCTTTCTTGCCTTCCAGCGATTCGAGCAGCGCGGTTTCTTCGCCGCAGATGTAGGCGCCGTAGCCGTGGAAGGCGTGCAGCTGGAAGCTGAATTCCGAACCCAGGATCTTGTCGCCCAGGAAGCCGGCGGCGCGCGCCTCTTCGAGGGCCTCTTCGAAGCGCTCGTAGACTTCGAAGATTTCACCGTGGATGTAGTTGTAGCCGACGCTGATGCCCATGGCGTAGGCGGCGATCGCCATGCCTTCGATCACGATGTGCGGGTTGAAGCGCAGGATGTCGCGATCCTTGAACGTGCCCGGCTCGCCTTCGTCGGAGTTGCAGACGAGGTACTTCTGGCCCGGGAAGGCGCGCGGCATGAAGCTCCACTTCAGGCCGGTCGGGAAGCCCGCGCCGCCACGGCCGCGCAGACCCGAGGCCTTGACTTCGGCGATCACGTCTTCCGGCTTCATGCCGGTGGTGAGGATCTTGCGCAGGGCTTCGTAGCCGCCGCGCTTGACGTAGTCGGCCAGGCGCCAGTTGGCACCGTCGACGTCGGCCATGATCTGCGGCTTGATGTGCCGGCCGTGCAGGCACATCGAATTGGACAGGTCGTTCAGCGGGTTGGGCTCGAGCCCTTGCGCGAACTGCTTGTAGATGTCGGGCGCGTTCATGCCGACTCTCCTTGCGCCTTGAGGGTCGCGACCAGCGCGTCCAGCTTCTCTTCGGTCATGCGCACGCACATATGCTTGTTGTTCACGATCAGCACGGGGGAATCGCCGCAAGCGCCCATGCATTCGCCCTCGACCAGGGTGAACTGGCCGTCGGCGGTGGTTTCGCGATAGTCCACGCCCAGCTTGCGCTTGAGGTAGTCGCCGGCGCGTTCGCCGTCGCGCAAGGCACAGGGCAAGTTCGTGCAGACGGCGATCTTGTTCTTGCCGACGGGCTTGACGTCGAACATGTTGTAGAAAGTGGCGACTTCCTGGACCGCGATGGGCGGGACGCCGATGTAGTTGGCCACATCTTCAATAATGTCGGTAGCCAACCAGCCCTTCTCTTCTTGCGCGATCGCAAGAGAGGCCATGATGGCGGACTGCCGCTGGTCGGCCGGGAACTTCGCGAGTTCTCGGTCGATATTCTGGTAGGCCTGTTCGGAAAGCAGCATAGTTTGAATCCGGGTTATGCGGGCGTGCTCGTGACTGTCTGGATCAGCGATCGATTTCGCCGAAAACGATGTCTTGCGTACCAATGATGGTGACGGCGTCGGCGATCATGTGACCGCGCGACATTTCATCCAGCGACTGCAGGTGGACGAAGCCGGGGGCCCGAATCTTCAGGCGGTAAGGCTTGTTGGCGCCATCCGACACCAGGTAGATGCCGAACTCGCCCTTCGGGTGTTCCACCGAAGCGAACGCTTCACCGGGAGGCACGTGGAAACCTTCAGTGAAGAGCTTGAAGTGATGGATCAGCTCTTCCATGTTGGTCTTCATGGCGGTGCGCTTGGGCGGGGCGATCTTGTGGTTCTCGATCATGACCGGGCCCGGGTTGTTGCGCAGCCATTCCACGCACTGGCGGATGATGCGGTTGCTTTCACGCATTTCGGCGATACGGACCAGGTAGCGGTCGTAGCAGTCGCCGTTGACCCCCACGGGGATGTCGAAATCGAGCAGGTCGTAGACTTCGTAGGGCTGCATCTTGCGCAGGTCCCAGGCCACGCCGGAACCGCGCAGCATCGGGCCGGTGAAGCCCAGCGCCTTGGCGCGTTCGGGATCGACCACGCCGATGCCCACCAGGCGCTGCTTCCAGATGCGGTTGTCGGTGAGCAGGGTTTCGTACTCGTCGACGCAGGCGGGGAAGCGGTTGGTGAAGTCTTCGATGAAGTCCAGCAGCGAACCGGAACGGGCGTCGTTCATGACGCGCATTTCCTTTTCGCCGCGGTATTTGCTGGTGTCGCCGTACTGGGGCATCGTGTCCGGCAGGTCACGGTAGACGCCGCCCGGGCGGTAGTAGGCCGCGTGCATGCGCGCGCCCGAAACCGCTTCGTAGCAGTCCATCAGGTCTTCGCGTTCACGGAAGGCGTACAGGAACACCGCCATGGCGCCCACGTCCAGCGCGTGCGAGCCCAGCGACATCAGGTGGTTCAGCAGACGGGTGATCTCGTCGAACATCACGCGGATGTACTGCGCGCGCAGCGGGGCTTCGACGCCCAGCAGCTTTTCGATGGCCATGACGTAGGCGTGCTCATTGCACATCATGGACACGTAGTCCAGGCGGTCCATGTAGGGCAGCGCCTGGATGTAGGTCTTGTGCTCGGCCAGTTTTTCGGTGGCGCGGTGCAGCAGGCCGATGTGCGGGTCGGCACGCTGGATGACTTCGCCGTCCAGTTCGAGCACCAGGCGCAGCACACCGTGCGCAGCCGGGTGCTGCGGGCCGAAGTTAAGCGTGTAGTTCTTGATTTCTGCCATGATTTAACGCCCCAAGCCGTAGGTGTCTTCGCGGACCACGCGCGGCGTGATCTCGCGCGGATCGATCGTGACGGGCTGGTAGATGACGCGCTTCTGTTCCGGGTCGTAGCGCATTTCGACGGTGCCGGACAGCGGGAAGTCCTTGCGGAACGGGTGGCCGATGAAGCCGTAGTCGGTGAGGATGCGGCGCAGGTCGGGGTGGCCTTCGAAGACGATGCCGTACAGGTCGAAGGCTTCGCGCTCGAACCAGCCCACGGCCGGCCAGCATTCCATCAGCGAGGCAACGATGGGGAATTCATCGTCGGCGGCCCAGGTGCGCACGCGCAGGCGCCAGTTGTTCTCGATGGACAGGAGGTGCACGACGACCGCGAAACGGGCGCGGTGGACCTTGGCGTTGGCTTCCTCAGGCAGCTCGCGCGTGCCGTTGCCCCACGTCAGGTAGTCGACGCCACAGAGGTCGATACAGGTTTCAAAGCGCAGGCCGGCTTCGGTGCGCAGCTTGTTGCAGACCGCGAACCATTGTTCCGCCGGCACTTCGAGCGTCAGCTCGCCCAGCGCCTCGGTCAGCGCGATATCGGCGCCGAGGGTGGTCTGCAAATTGTTTTTCAGGGTTTCGAGCCTGGTCATCATCTTGTACGCTTAGGTGAACCGATACGCTGTTTCGGAGGGGCCTGCGGCGGCCTTGTGGCGGCCGCGGACCGGTACGAAGAATCAGCGCGCAATCGTGTTGGTCAGACGGATCTTGTTCTGCATCTGCAGCAAGCCGTAGACCAGCGCCTCGGCCGTGGGCGGGCAGCCCGGCACGTAGACGTCTACCGGTACGATGCGATCGCAGCCGCGCACCACGGAATACGAGTAGTGGTAGTAACCACCGCCATTGGCACAGGAGCCCATGGACACCACCCAGCGCGGCTCGGGCATCTGGTCATAGACCTTGCGCAGCGCCGGCGCCATCTTGTTGCACAGCGTGCCGGCGACGATCATCAGATCGGACTGGCGCGGGCTGGGGCGGAAGATGATGCCGAACTGGTCCAGGTCGTAGCGGGCCGCGCCCGCGTGCATCATCTCGACCGCGCAACAGGCCAGGCCGAAGGTCATGGGCCACATGGAGCCCGTCTTCGCCCAGTTAAGGAACTTGTCGGCGCTGGTAGTGATGAACCCTTGCTTGAGAATGCCGTCTATAGCCATATTCGTCTCTGATAGCGTGCAGTGAAATGCAGTGAACAACCCGGCGGCGGGTTATTCCCAGTCCAGCGCGCCCTTTTTCCATTCGTAGATGAAGCCGACGGTCAACACGGCGAGGAAAACCATGACCGTCCAGAAGCCGACGAGCCCGACCGTGCCTTGGGCGATGGCCCAGGGGAACAGGAACGCGATTTCCAGGTCGAAAAGAATGAACAGGATCGCCACCAGGTAGTAGCGCACGTCAAACTTCATGCGAGCGTCTTCGAAGGCTTCGAAGCCGCACTCATAGGGTGATAGCTTCTCGGCGTAAGGACGCCGCGGGCCAAGGAGGGAGCCGGCCGTCAGAAGCGCGAACCCGATAAGGGTGGCCACTACGATAAACAGCAGGACGGGGAAATACTGTTGCAGGTTCATTCAGGCGTCCGTCAAATGCGCAAACCTTAGGATTGTAGCATTCGCGCGGTTACTTCTGGCTGAACTCTGTAGCGGGAACAGCGGGTGAAAGACTGCATTCCTCTAGTGGAACAATGGCAGTTCTTGGCGGAAGAAAACAAGCTTAACGCAAGGCGCGCCCATACCGCCCGCGGGCACCACAAAACGCCCGCACAGTGGCCGCCACACACTCTTTTGGAAATAAAAAAAGCCACCCCGAAAGGTGGCTTCATATGAGCGGACCGAAGCCCGCTCATGCACTGCGAATCGAGGCAGGACTTGCGCCCTGCTTTCGATTAGAAGCGGTGACGGATGCCGACGCCGACGGCGGTCGACTTCAGGTCGTCCACGAAGGCGTAGTTCTTGGCGTACGAACCGTAAGCGTACAGGTTGGTGCGCTTGGACAGGTCGTAGGTGTAGCCCAGGTTGAACACGTTCATGTTCGCGTCGTCGCCGGTCAGCTTGTCGTTGCCCGGCTTGACCATTTGCCACGAACCGAACAGGCTCGAAGCGCCGCCGATCGGGGCGGACAGGCCAACCATGAACGAGTTGGCCTTGAAGCCGTCAGCGAAGGCGTTCGAACCGAAGCCGATCGTGCCGGCCGAGGTCTTGACGTCTTGGCTACCGAACCAGCCGTCGGTCGTGCGAGCGTAGGCCAGAGCCAGCTTCACGACTTCGAAGTCGTACGAACCGCCGATGGTGTATTGACGCGGGGTGGCGTCAACTTGACCTTGGGTCAGCTTGTTCGAAGCGTTCAGTTGGTCGAACGTCAGAGCGGCGTTCAGGGGACCATTGACGTAACGCAGGCCGGTCGTGATGGCGCGGGTGTTGTCGGCGGTACGGAAGCCGGTTTGGGCGGTGTTGGTGTCGTTCGCGTTGAACGAGTAGCCGACGCCGAACTGGAAGCCGCTGAACGACGGGGTCTGGTACATGACCATGTTGTCGTAGCGGACGGTGTTCGTGGCGCTCAGGCCCATACCGATGTTAGCTTGGCCGAAACCAGCGCCGAACGGGTCGATCGAGCCGAAGTACTTCGACGCGATGTTGGTTTGGCGACCGAAGTCCAGTTGACCCCAGCTGTCGCTGGCCAGACCGACGGTGGCTTGACGACCGAACAGGCGGCCACCTTGGGCCGACGTGCCGTTACCCGAATCAAAGCCCGATTCCAGTTGGAAAACAGCGCGCAGGCCGTCACCCAGATCTTCCGAACCACGCAGACCCCAGCGCGAACCGTTCTGGACGCCGTTGATCATGCCGAACTTGCTACCGTTCTGAGCGTCGGTACCACCGCTGATCTTGTTGTAGCCGAGGCCCGTGTCGATGATGCCGTACAGGGTGACAGACGTTTCTGCCTGGGCGACACCGGCGAAACCGGCGAGCAGGGCGGCAGCGAGCAGAGTCTTTTTCATTTAAGAAATCTCCGTTGATTTGAGTGACAAGAGCAGCAATCCAGCAAACCAGCCTGCCGCCCCCCTAACTCCGCGAAGGGAAGTTGACGCTATTGCATCAAAAATCAGGGGGGCTGGCTATGGTCGGCGTCAGAAAAGTGCAGGTTTGCGACAGCCCTGTTGGGATATTGCAACATCGCGCCAATGGCACCGGGGCTAACCCAGCGTTTTGCAAACGACCACGTATCCATGCGACTTTCAGCCCTGGCCCTAATAATTCAAGGGGGCCACGGCCGTTTCTTTCAGGCGCCTTTCCGAGTCCGATGGGGTCGTTTTACCGCTTTTGCCCCTGCAGGCCTGCGGGGCCCGGTCCAATCTGGTGCGTCAGGCTTGATAACGTTGTTATATAAATAAATCATCGATATTATTCAAGAACACACCAACACCCTGGCGCCCGCCATCCCGCCCCCCATGCCCACGCCGACCCAACGCGCCGACCGCAATGAACGACTGAGCGCACTGCGCCGCCAGATGATCCTGGACGCCGCCCAGCGCGTATTCGAGCGCGACGGCCTGGAGAAGACCACATTGCGTGCCATCGCCAAGGAGGCCGGCTGCACGACGGGGGCCATCTACCCCTGGTTCGCCGGCAAGGAGATCCTGTACGGCGCCCTGCTGGACGAATCGCTGCAGCGCCTGCACGCGCATCTGGTGACGGCCACCGCGCAAGGAGAGCCGGCCTCGGCCGCGCGGCGGGCCATCCAGGCCTTCTTTGACTACTACGCGGCCCGCCGCACCGATTTTTCACTGGGGCTGTACCTGTTCCAGGGGCTGGGGCCGCGCGGCCTGGGCCGCGAGATGGATGAACAGCTCAACGGCCGCCTGCGGCAATGCGTGGATCTTCTCGGTGTGGGCCTGGGGCGCACCAAGGCCTGGCCGGCCGACACGGTGCGGACAGAGCAGATGAATATCTTCACGTATCTCATCGGCCTGTTGCTGCTGCTGCATACCCACCGCCTGAAATCCCTGGGCCAGCAGGCTGACGTCCTGCTGGATCACTACTGCACCGCGCTGGAACAACGATGACCGCGACCGCCCTGCCCTGCGCCAACGCCCAGGCGCCCCTGATCAGCCTGGCGGACTTCCGCCTGCTGCTCGCCGAACAACACCCCTTTTCGCTGCTGCTGGGCATCGAGGTGCACCACATCGGCCGGGGCACCGCGCGGGCCGTCCTGCCGGCCCGCGACAGCCACCAGCGGCTGGGCGGCATCGTCGCCGGCCCGATGCTGATGGGCCTGGCGGACCTGGCCATGTACGCCGCGGTGGTGGGCGCCACCGGGCAGGCCCACGCCGTGACGGCCAGCCTGACCATCAATTTCCTGCGCAAGAGTCCGGCCGGGGCGGTACATGCCGAGGCACGGCTGCTGAAGGTGGGCCGGCTGTCGGCGGGCGAGGTCATCCTGACCGGCGCCGGGTCGGACGAGCCGCTGGCGCACATCGTCAGCACCTGGTCGGTGCCCAAGCCATGAGCCCGCGCATCAGCATCGTGGGCATGGGGCGCACGGGCACGCTGGCGGCGCGGCGGCTGCTGGCGGCCGAACCCGACATTGCCCTGACGATCTATGACATCGACCCGGACCGCTGCGAGGACTTCCGCGGCAGCGCCACGCTGGCGACCTCGGCCCGCGAGGCGCTGGCCGAATCCGACACCATCGTGCTGGCCTTGCCCCGCGAACGGGAGATCGACCGCACGCTGGAGCGCTTCAGTGACGGCGAGGTGACCGCGCACGTGGCGGGCAAGCTGATCGTGGACCTGGAGCCCCCGCCGCCCGAGCGGGCGCGCCGGCTGGATCTGGCGATCGCCACGGCCGGCGGGCGCTATGCCTGCGCGCCGCTGCGCCCGGCCTCTGCCGGCGAGCCGCACGCGCGGTTACTGAATGCCTTGATCCTGCCGCGCTGAGCGGGCCAGGCGCTCGGCGGCGGCCGCGCAGAGGGCCAGCCAGGCGAAGCTGATGGCAAAGCCGGCGACGACGTCGCTGGCGAAATGCACCTGCAGCAGGATGCGGCTGAGCCCGATCGCCATCACCAATGCCGCCGCCAGGGCCACGCCGGGCAAACGCCAAGACGGGGGCGCCAGGCGCCAGGCCAGATAGCAGGCCGCGCCATACACCGCCATGGCGGCCGATGCATGACCGCTGGGAAAGCTCCAGCCCACCGCCGTCGCAAAGCCATGGTCGTGCTCGGGCCGGACGCGTTCGAAGCCATGCTTGAGCAACCTGTTGAGCGCCCCGCCCCCGCCCGTGGCCGCCGCGCAGAATCCGGCGAGCAGCCATTGCCGCCGCCACAGCAGCGTGACGGTCATGCCGACGGCGATGAGCGTCAGGAAATTGCGGTCGCCCAGCGTGGTGAACCACGACAGCAGCCACAAGAGCGAATCGGACAACGACATACTGAGCGCGTCCGCCAGGGCGCTATCGAATTCGACCACGCCCCCTGGCCGGCTCACCGCGGCCGCCAGCGACAGGAACGCCGCGCAGGCCAGGCCGACCATGCCGGCAAAGCCGGCCAGCCGCGCCGGGGGCCGGGCCTGCACGTAGGCGCGGGCAAGCCCCACCGCCAGGACTGCGGCGGCCAGCGGCAGCAGGATCAGCAGGAGCAGTGCGTGGGCCGCCACCCATTGCGCATAGGCGCTGTTCATTGCGGGCCTCCTGGCGAGCCGGGTGCGACCATCGCGCCCGCCCTCTGTGCCGCAAGGCTTGCCGCCCGGAGACGCCGCGTCATGGTGCGCCTCAACCGGACACCAGGGTCTTGTCGACCGGGGCGAAAGCGTGCGTGGCCGCGGCGTAGTCCCAGCGTTCGACGTGGCAGACCTGTCCCTCGCCAGAGGCTTGCCGGGTGATGAGGTTGACCGAATTGGGAATGCTGCCGCGCACCCGCCGCGAGCAGGTGGTGCCGGCCTGCACGACCCAGCCTGCCGCCAGCGTGGGATCGGCGCTGGCCGGCAACACGTAGGGCAGGTGGATGTGGCCGCCCAGGATCAGGTCGATACCGGCCTGGGCCCAGGCCGCCAGCGCGCGTTCACGGCCGAACAGCAGGTTGTGGCGGTCGGACTCGACCTTGGCGCGCACCGGATGGTGCGCCACCACGACCCGCAGCTGGCCCGGCTTGGCCTGGCGCAGACGCTGCGCCACCCGGGCGATCTGCGCATCGGAGATTTCGCCGTCCTTGTGGCGCCGCGGCCGGGTGGTGTTGACGCCGATGGCCAGCAGCCCGGCGTTCTCGAAGACCGGTTCGAGCACGGCGCCCAGCGCCCGTTTGTAGTTGCCGTAGGGATTGAGCGCCCGCGCGAAGATGTTGTAGAGCGGAATGTCGTGGTTGCCCGGCACGGCCAGCACCGGCAGCGACAGGCGTTCGATGAACTTGCGGGCGGCGGCGAACTGGCCGCGGCGGGCGCGCTGGGTGATGTCGCCGCTGATGACGACCAGGTCCGGGGCCACGGAACGGGCCAGGTCCAACGCCGCCTCGACGACGGGTTTGCGCTCGGTGCCGAAGTGGGTATCGGAAAACTGCAGGATGCGCGTCATGGGCGCCCCTGGGGGTCCGCGTCCGCGGGCACCACCAGCGGCAGGGGATGCTCGGACACCTTGAATTCGAGCGGCGTGTCCATCCAGGAGATTTCACCGTCCATCGCGACCTTGACCCGGTGCCGTCCGCGGATGGCCACGGTCAGGCGGTCGAAGGCGAAGCTGATGACGTGCTCGGCGTCGCCCAGGCGGCTGAACAGGCCGCGCAGCAGCAGGCCGTACAGCGCCAGCGTGCCCACCGGGCGCGCAGCCATGGCGACCAGGCGGTTGCGGTCAAGTTCGGTGGGGTCGATGCCGATGTGTTCGAGTTGCAGGCGGTTGTTGCCCACCACCAGCGTCGGCGAGCGCAGATCGCGGGTCCGGCCTTCGTATTCAAGCCGCAGGCTGAGCTGCCGCGGGGCGCGCAGCAGGGTCACCACGCCGGACCACAGCGCCACCAGGCGGCTGCGGCCAAAGCGCTGCTTGTAGGCCTCGCGATCTTCGAGCAGTTGCGGATACAGGCCCAGGCTGGCGTTGACCAGGAACAGGCGGCCGTTGAGCATGCCCACCTGCACCGGCCGCAGTTCGCCGGCCAACAGGCTGCGCAACGCGGGCTCGGTATCTTGCGAGATGCCGTAGCGGCGGCCGAAGTAGTTGAAAGTGCCCTGCGGCAAGATGCCGAAAGGCACGCCCTGCCCTACCACCTGGCTGGCGACGGCGTTGAGGGTGCCATCGCCGCCGGCGGCCACCACGATGCCTTGCCCCTTGCGGGCGTTGGCCACCGCCGCCTGCGCGGTCTCGGTCAGCCGCGACGGATCGTCGACGGGCATCAATTGGTAGGAGCGGCCGGCCTCGTCGAGGACGCGGCGGATGGTGTCCTGCAGCACCTGCGCGTCGCCGCGCCCGGAGCCGGTGTTCAGGACGATGAAGAGAGGTTCTTGTCCCGTCAGGGGACGAGCCCCTGCCATCGGACTCTGCTGGATTGGCGTCATGGGCAAAAGATAGCCCATGGCGGCAAATCACCGCAACCGCGGCGGCTCGCGTCGCGGCGCGAGCC